>CAXGRW010000867.1:0-2346 GCA_964012125.1 uncultured Rhodopirellula sp. | reverse complement strand
CCACCGCCACCCGTGTAATAATTTTTCAGCATGGAAACATCGAGATACCAGCTTTGCACCTTCGTCTGCCTCGCATCCATTTTCTCGATCGCTCGTGAAGAGAAGGAGACCGGTGACAACCCCGGAGGACAAGACAAACACTTCTGAGTGCCAGAGTAAATCGCATCGATGCCCCACTCGTCGACTTTTACATGGTGCCCGCCCAGAGAGGTCACCGTATCGACAGCCAATAGCATTCCAGCATCGTGGACAAGCGATCCAATTCCCGAGAGGTCTTGCAACGCCCCCGTTGAAGTTTCGGCGTGCACAATTCCGAGCACCTTGGCAGCGGGATGCTTCGCAATCACCTCAGCGATGGCCTGCTGACTGAAGGTTTCCCCCCAAGGTACCTCTAACGTGTGAACCGTCGCACCCGCACGCTCCATGTTGTCTTTCATTCGCCCACCGAAAACTCCGTTGATGCAAACGATCACCTCGTCACCTGGCTCAACCAGATTGACAATGATTGTTTCCATCCCGGCCATTCCAGTTCCCGAGACAGGAAAGGTCAAAGCGTTATCCGTCTGAAACACATCACGCAACATCTGACAGGTCTCGTCCATGTAGCCGATGTACTGCGGATCGAGATGCCCGAGTGTCGATGCGCCCATAGCACGAAGAATTCGTTGGGGCACTGTGCTTGGCCCGGGGCCCATTAGCAAACGTTCACGGGGATTCAGCGGTTCAACAATGGTCATAAATTCGGTATCTCGAGTTTTTTAATCGTAAGCGTAATTGCAATCAGTTTTCACAAGCAAACATGGGCACCAACACCGCGGCAGGTCCAAAAAATCAGGTCCATGCCAGGCACATGCCCAATACCCCCGCCACAAGAATGTAATACAGAAACACAAAGCCTGTTATCCGTATCACGTCGCCTTCGCGCCCAACCAACCCCACCACAGCACAAGCCGAGACAACATTGTGAACACAAATCACGTTTCCAGCAGCTCCCCCAACAGCCTGCAGAGCAACCACCCAGATTGGATTGGCACCAATTCGTTCCGCCACTCCGAACTGAAAATACGAAAATGTCATGTTACTGATAGTATTGCTGCCTGCAACGAACGCTCCTAGTCCTCCAATCATTGCAGAAAAGGCGGGCCATGCTTGGCCCGCAAGCGATGCAACTCCCTCGGCGAGCACAGTCGGCATACTGTCCAACCCGGCGGCCCCCTGCTCACTATTCAAAAACACTTGCACCATCGGCACTGCAAATAACAGGGCAACCGATGCGGACACCAACATCTTGGCCGAACGTTGTACGGCTCGTCCCACCGACGCCCTACTCATCCGGTGCAGGACAACCGTCACCAGAGATGCAATTAAAAAGACACTACCGGGCAGGTACAAAGGCTGGACAGGCTTGATTGTAACCGGGGTCCCAAACAGGTTCTGTGTCAACGAGCTATCCCAAGGTATCGCGACGGCCTTGATCAGCGGCCCCAGTTGCAGGACAGGCAAACGGGTCGCAACCAGTAAAACGGCAATCACAAGATAGGGAAACCATGCCTTCCACAATGACAATGTTGGCGGCGCATCAGTCAGATCAACGCTCACCGTTCCGTTCCAAGACTCATCCCACTCACTCTTGGTCTCAAAATCCCAAGGACTGCCGCCTGGTAATAAAAAACCTTTTTTGGCAGCGGGAATAACAATCGCCAGCCCCACCAACGATCCCAACAGCGATGGAAACTCTGGACCGAGCGTGGCAGCGATGACAACGTAGGGAATGGTCATCGACAACGATGCAAAAATCGCAAACTTCCAGATTTTCAAACCATCCGAGAAACTGCGTTCCTTACCGAAGAAGCGGGTCATGATGGCAACGACCAGCAGCGGAATCATCGTGCCTGCGACAGCGTGCAAGGCTGCCACTCGCAGTCCGATCATCGGCAGCAGTTCCTGCCAACTGCCCAAACCAAGTTCCGATGCATACTGGACGACCTCCTGTTGGTCGCTCAGCCCCGTTCCGACACCAATCAGGATTGGCGTACCCACCGCGCCAAAAGAGACGGGAGTGCACTGTATCAACATGCCAGAAATGACTGCAGATTTGGCGGGGAATCCCAATGCAACCAATAGTGGCACACAAACGGCAGCCGGAGTACCAAACCCCGCAGAGCCTTCAATGAACGAGCCAAACAACCAAGCGACGATGATGACCTGAACACGTCGATCTGGTGTGATGTTTGTGAACCCTTGCCTAATAACCGCCAACCCGCCACTTTCGGACAACATGTTCAGCAGCAGAATCGCACCAAAAATGATGTACAGCAAAGTACAAGTGATCACCAATCCATTCAG
>CAXGRW010000866.1:0-2346 GCA_964012125.1 uncultured Rhodopirellula sp. | reverse complement strand
CCACTTCCTGTGTGGCTCAGGTGACTGCTTAGCCGAGAGGACTGAGCCTTTGCCGCTCCGATCACCGCTATCCCGATCACCGCTATCCCGATCACCGCTGTCCCCGTGCAGCACTCCCCCGTGCACAGAACCTGACGAGACATGCTGATCGCACTGCGGGTTGGAACAAGTAGCTCGGTCACCAACACTCACTGGCTTTGTCGCACAAAAATCTTCAACGAGTGGTGCGGCATGTGTACTTTGCTCTGCAACGATGGCATGGGGCCATTCAATTCCGGAAAGATATCCGCTGGTGATTCCGCCGCAGTATCAACGAAAAGGTTCCAGCGAGAACCAGTCGCAAACACTGGCATTACGAATTCACGTTCCTGACCGGTGCTGTTGAACATCATGACAAGGTCGCGTCCGAGTCCCTCAGGATCATCGGTTTGATAAGGGGCAGCGATGTAAGCCATCATTGCCAATGTTTGCTGGCTCCAATCGAGAGCCTGCCCATCTGGTGAGAACCAGGAGACATCCGGGATCATCCGATCATCCACAGGCTTACCCGTGAGATAGGTTTTGCGTCGCACGCTCGGTTGCTCGCGACGAAAGCGAATCAAGCCTTGCACGAACCGAAACATTTCACTGTTCTGCTCGACGAGATCCCAATCAAACCAGCTGGTTTCGTTGTCCTGACAATAGGCATTATTGTTGCCACTCTGCGTGCGACGAACCTCGTCACCGCTGACAAGCATGGGCACACCTTGGCTGAGCAACAGTGTGGCCATCATATTTTTGATTTGTCGCGTTCGAATCAGATTGACTGATCCGATGTCGGTATCACCTTCAACACCGTAGTTATCACTGATGTTGTGATTGTCACCATCGCGGTTATTTTCGTTGTTTGCTTCGTTATGCTTTTCCTTGTACGACACAAGATCGTTCATTGAAAAGCCGTCGTGACTGGTGACGAAGTTAATGCTGCAGAAAGGAGGGCGTCCGTCATGTTCATACAGATCGCTGCTACCCGCCAGTCGCGTTGCAAGGTCACCCAACGTCCCTTGATCGCCACGCCAAAAACCACGCACGTCGTCGCGAAAACGGCCATTCCACTCAGCCCAACGATGGTTGCCGAACGAGCCCACCTGATAAGCCCCCGCCGCATCCCACGCCTCGGCGATGATTTTGGTATCTGCCAACAGAGGATCCTCAGAGATCAATTCAACCATCGGCGGGTTGGGAATCAGATTACCGCTGCGATCCCGACTCAAAATACTTGCCAAATCAAAACGAAAACCGTCGACATGGTAATTGTGGACCCAGTGCCTCAAGCAATGAAAAATCATCTCGCGGACGACGGGATGATTTCCATTAAGGGTATTGCCGCAACCACTGTAATTGCAGTAATGCTGGCCTTGACTGAGCATGTAATAGACCTGATTTTCCAACCCTTTGAACGAAAGTGTTGGTCCCTTCTCATTGCCTTCGCAGGTGTGGTTGAACACAACATCAAGGATGACTTCGATCCCGGCAGCATGCAGAGCTTTCACCATCTGCTTGAATTCACGTACTTGCGAACCGGGTGTCTGGTCATGGGCGTATCCACGATGAGGTGAGAAGAATGCCATTGGGTCATAACCCCAATAGTTCCCTCTTTCCATCTCATTCCCATGCATATCTTTGATGGGAAATTCATTGACAGGCATCAACTCAACAGCAGTGATTCCAAGCGATTTCAGATAAGGGATTTTTTCGATCACGCCGAGGTAACTACCACCAGCTTCGACCTTGGCTGTTTTGCAGTTGGTGAAGCCTTTGACATGCATCTCGTAAATCACAGATTCGCTGATATCGTGACGCAAATGACGATCGCCTTCCCAATCAAACTCATCATCGACAACGACGCACTTGGGTGGACGAACCACGCCATCAGTTCCGGACTGAAACTCGCCAGCGAGTGCTTGCGCATAAGGATCGATCAAGCGTGCCGCAGGATCAAACCTGTGCCCATTCTCAGGGTCCCAGGGTCCGCTTGCCTGAAAATGATAAAGCTGACCATGCGCGAGGGAAGGCACGTTCAAACTCCAAACATCACCCCAGCGATCAGAATCCCGATCAAAGCTAATCACCTCAGAGGGTTCGGTGTCACTCACTTCGTTGTAAAGCAGCAACCGCATCGCAGTTGCCGATCGACTGAAGACAGAAAACTGTGCGCCGGTGTTGTTGACGCGGGCACCGAAAGGAGGCTGATACGCGAACTGCAAACTTGGGCAAGGTTGGCGCATTAACATGTGGCGTTTCTCTTCTCATAAGGCCGACTTGACTGTGACATTGCAGTCGTTCATCAAATTTTTTTTCGACTCA
>CAXGRW010000865.1:0-2349 GCA_964012125.1 uncultured Rhodopirellula sp. | reverse complement strand
TTGGCAGGATGTACTTGACCAGTTGAATGGTGGTGACATGCCTCCACGCGAAGCGAAACAACCAGCAGATGAGGAACTGACTGCTGTGCTTGAGCAACTTACGAAAACCCTTGCCATAGCGCGACGTCGCCTGACTGACAATGGTGGTGAAATACGGATGCGGCGATTGAATAAACGAGAATACTCAAACACAATCCGCTCTCTCTTTGGTTTTGATGTCGCTTTGGATGACATACCGGATGATGGCGAGATTGACAGTTTCGATACTGTCGGCACGGAACAATACTTCACATCCATGCACCTTGAAGCTTATCTGGAACTGGGAAAACGAATCGCTTCCGAGGCGTTGAATTTCAACACGAAACGAAAACGCGATGTCGAAATTTCCCGCACTGAACCGGAAACACGCGTCACTAAGAAAATGCGTGACAAACTTGCCGACCTCGACAAAAAGATGGCAATGAAAAAGGAAGGCAAAACTTGGAAGGAAATGGGATTCAAGGATAAAGGTGAAATGGAAATCATCTTTCAACAATGGGATTCGCGTGCTGAATTACCTCGCCGATACTTGCAATACCCACTGATCGAAACAGGAGTTTATAACTGCGACGTCGCAAAGTGGGTCAGCACTTCAAAACACATTGATATTCGAGGCGACTATCTGATCCGGGTTCACGGAGGTGTTGTCGGAGAACCGCATGAACTCAGAAGCATTGTGCGTCTGTGGGATCAAAATCAAATCCGGGGCACCTTGCGGTTGAACGGTACCGCCGAAAATCCGGGCACGGTTGTAATGAGAGCGAGACAACCCATGGGCAGATTCCTGCTTTCGGCCAAAGTTCGCGAAAACGTGCCAGAGAACACGATCAACTCGATGCGGGGTTATGTGAACAAACTTGAAGGCTCTGGTGAACGCACTGATCCACGTGCCGCGATCTGGATTGATTGGCTGGAAATCGAAGGTCCGTTTTACCCGGAACAGCGACCAGAATTCGAGAAGATCCTATACCCAAACACAGAGACCGGCGGCAAAAGCGAACTATTGGGGCAGGCTAACAAGGCACGCGATCTGATTACACAGTTCGCGTTCGAAGCGTTTCGTCACCGAACGCCTGAGACCGCCTACCTGGAAGAGTTGCACAAACTGTTTCTAGACAATCGCGCGCAAGGGCTTAGCTACAACGAGGCCGTCGCAGAAGTCATGGGGATCATCATGTCATCGCCCGGTTTCCTGTTTCTGCAGGAAGAGTCCGGCGAGCCAAGCCAGGCTTCTAATTTCACACCAACGAGTGACAAGCCCCGTCAAACCAGCAGGCAATTAGGAAATCGAGAACTGGCAGTTCGCCTCGCCTATTTTCTATGGAGTAGCCCACCGGACGATGAACTCTACGCTGCTGACCTCTCGAATGAAACTGTTTACAGGGACCAAGTTGACCGGATGCTTGATGACCCCCGAGCCGAAGCATTTCGAGATGGATTTATCAGCCAATGGGCTGAACTGGATCGATACGATGCGATCACGGTAGATAAGCGTGAGTTCTTTTATTTCAATGAAGGAGTACAGCAGGATGCGAAACAGGAAATTCGTGAGTTCTTTGGCGTTCTGATTGACGAGAACTTACCAGCATCCAATCTGATCGATTCTGACTTTGTGGTCATTAACGCGGCGCTTGCCGCCCACTATGGAATTGACCTCCCCCGAACAGACAATGCGGAATTCCAAAAAGTACAACTGCCTGCCGATTCACCACGCGGTGGACTATTGACACAAACCGCCTTCCTGACAGCAGGATCCAACGGAGAGCGTTCTTCTCCTGTGATTCGCGGCGCTTTGGTAATGGAAAAATTATTGCACGACAAACCTCCACCCCCACCGCCGAATGTGCCTGAACTTGGTGCAGCATCGACGCAGCCGAAAACAAATCGTGAGATGGTGAAACTGCACCAGCAGCAGAACGTCTGCTCATCGTGCCACAGGAAGATGGACGCCATTGGTTTTGGCTTGGAAAATTTCGACACCATCGGCCGTTGGCGCGACACGGAAAAAGTCGGTCGAAAATCAGTGCTGATTGATCCTGCCAGTTCGATGCCCGATGGTTCAGCCTTCGCAACGGTGCAAGAACTGAAGTCAGTATTGATGAGACACGAAGATCAATTGGCTGAGGAGTTGGTCGAATCCATCATGGCCTACGCACTTGGACGAACTATCGAATTCTCAGACTCTGATGACGTCGAAAAAATTCTTGGCAAGCTGAAAAGTGACAACTATGGCGTCCGCTCGATGATTCGCGAAGTTGCGTTAAGTAAACTCTTTCGCAGCCGCGGCTAGTTCTCAGCGTGTCTCTACCA
>CAXGRW010000864.1:0-2350 GCA_964012125.1 uncultured Rhodopirellula sp. | reverse complement strand
TCTCTGAGGAAGGTTGCGGAGGCGAGGGTGTTGTCATCCTGCGATGAACCGTCAAGGACGACGAGAATGCGTGACGGTTTGATTGGGGTCAGTGAGGCTGCAGACCCAACCTGTGCCTTTTCGAACATCCGCATCGATGCGTCGACTTCGCGATCCAGCTCATTCGGTTCTGAACCTGTGCTCATGTTTTCCACTTTCAACTTTCCTGCATAAGAACAGGATAAATGGTGACCAATCTGATTTTAACTCAATAACATTCGTCTGAGTGCGCTGAAATGACGCCAGCTGTGTGACAAGCCGTTGCATGGCTGTTGTTTTGGATTTGCTTGTTTTTCAAGGTCGAATTCAAACGAGACTTTAGTGGGCAGTAAGAGCTGGAATCCAGCCTTCGTAATACACAAAGCCGACATACAGGATGGCTCCTATCACTTGGAACAACATGATCATGCCTCCAAGTTTCAAGAACATTCCCCACCCCACTGTCTCGTTGGCCTCGCGTTTCAGAGCATAAATTGCAATGA
The DNA here is from genome assembly GCA_964012125.1 of uncultured Rhodopirellula sp. Taxonomy (GTDB): domain Bacteria; phylum Planctomycetota; class Planctomycetia; order Pirellulales; family Pirellulaceae; genus Rubripirellula. The sequence goes on along the minus strand of CAXGRW010000864.1, from coordinate 1,829 downwards.
CACATGAAATGGACCCGATGGGTGTTCCATTGCCGCCAAGATTGCAGCAGATGATCAAAGTCCACCACAGCGGTTCAGCAGGAACACCATTGCCTGAGATGTCACGGACAATTGGGATCAAAGTTGCTGCTACAGGTATATTGTCGACGATGGAACTGGCGACGGCTGAAAATATCCCCAATAAGGGAAGCAGTAATGACATTTCGTTGTCAGACATCGCGATCACTTGTTGGGCAACCCATGCCAACGCACCGGTTTGTTTCACGCATCCAATGATGATGAACAGACCCATGAAGAACATGATGACAGTCCAGTTTACTTTTTGGATTGCATCTTCCACTCCTTTTCCAGCAAACAATAACGCTGCTGTTGCACCAACCATGGCGATGAAGTCCATCCCGACACCTAATTGTTGTGCGAACACAAAACCCAACACGGTTGCCATCAGGATGATTGCACTGCGTAACAGCACCTTACGATTTTCTACCATCGCCCAAGGATCGAACGTTTCAATTTGTTCGCGGAGCAGTGCTTGTTCTTCGGCTGTTTGTTTCCACGGCAGATCTTTGCGAAAGAATATTCGCAGACCAACGACTGCAATGATCAAACTGATCAAAGCATAGGGAAGAGAGATTTGGATGAATTGGGAGTAGGGGATCCCTGCGGCGGTGCCAATCATGATGTTGGGCAGGCCGCTGGCAAACGTGGCAATCGCGCCACTATTAGCGCAGATTGCGACACTAAGCAGGAATGGCACCGGTTTGTAGTTAAGTGACCGACAAATCACCAACACCAACGAACTGAGGATCAGCATGGCAGGGACAATGGTCAGGACTGCCACAAACAGGAACGTGACCCCGCAAAGAGTAAGAAACAGAGTCGATGCCCTGCCGCCAGTGAATCGGACAATCCACATACTGAGGAAATGAAATAGGCCACTCTTGCCGATGACATCCACCAGGATCCCGGTGCCGATAATGACCCCAAAGATGTTGAGATCCTCCTCAAGCATGTCGTAAATCTTTTCGTACTCAAACAACCCCAACGCGAGTGACAGGCCGATCAGAACGACCGCTCCGCACAATGCAGCGACCGTCTTGTGCATCGGTTCAATCGCGACCCCGACATAGGTGGCGAGCATGATCGCTGCAAAGAGGATCATGATCCATGGCGAAGACGGGGTGATGGAGGCCCCGTCAACACTGGAAGCGAGCAAGGGTAGAGACCCAAGGAATGAGTGCAGACACAGTGCGGACATCAAAGGCCTTCAAACACTTGGTAGGACGAATTCGATGCTGTTCGAGTCACCAAGGCTAGCGCGTCTGTGCGAATTCAACAATCCCTGTCCGGAAATTGCCTCCTCTCAAGGACGCTCCGAATTCGGTGGGCTGAGCCAATTCGCAGTGGCTCAGCCCTGTTCTAGCACTTGCAAGACTGGCAATGCTTGCAAAGATACAGCCGTCTCGCTGCAACCTCGACCGTTGAGATTGGAGAATCGCATTGTGGGCACTCCGTTTGGCCGTAGACCCTGAAACGCTGGTCCTCAGGGATCTTTGCCAGCGGCATTCCCGCTTCCCCTGCCGTCACAGCGATGATTTTTCCGTGCTTCAAACCTACGGTCATCATCCGTTTGAGCGACTTCCAGAGCAGGTCAAACGAATCTTGCGAGAGATCTGATCCTGGAATGTGAGGATCAAGCCCCGCCTCAAACAGGATTTCGGCTCGGAAGATGTTTCCGACGCCAGCAACGACGGCCTGGTCCAGCAATAACGCCCCGATGGGCTTCCCGCTTTTCGTCATGTTCTTCCAAACATCCGACTTTTTTCCCC
>CAXGRW010000863.1:0-2358 GCA_964012125.1 uncultured Rhodopirellula sp. | reverse complement strand
TGGCAAAAGGTGACCACCCTATGTCAATTGATTACTTCGTTGATCGAAACAAACCTTTTTTTCAACTCGAATGGGAAGGTCCGGGACTGCCACGTCAGGAAATACCTTCATCAGCATTACTGCACACAGCAAAGGACCAGATTCCCAACGTCGAGATCGTGGTTGACACGGACTCCCAAGGCGGCGTCAAGGCAGACGTGAAAGTGATCGCAAATGGTCACCAGATGGAGCGTATCCTGTTCTACTTTGACAAGATGCAAATCAGTTCCAGCGAGGGTTCACAGCTGTCCTATCAAGGCGTTTTGCCAGGTGGAAAGCACCGTGTCTGGGCCCGTATTTTTTTCGACGGGAACCACACCATTGATAGCGAGTCCATTCCCATCTCGGTAGCCATGAAACCACCGACAGATTGGGATCTAAGCAACGCGGGAGAATCGGATTCAACCTTCAATCTGCTTCAGGAATCTCCGGACGCAGTTTCCTTTGTCGGTGAGGGTGAGCACGTGCTAAGCCGTTCGATCAGCGGTGACTTCACCTTAAGCTGCAAAATTGACCATGTGGCGGGTTTGCAAGGCGAACCGGTCAACGGCAGTTCGTGGGTTGGGCTGACGGTACGCGAACATCCGGAGAAAAACAATTATGGATGGGGACGCGAATTTGGTCTGATGCAGGTAGCCCGTAACGGTCTCCGCACCACACCCGAACATGGTGACGGCGCGGGAACACGACAGAGCTACCAACGTTTACCTGCTGGTCATCCATGGTTGCGGATCACCCGAAAGGAAAATGTATGGACCGCTTGGACCTCGCCAGATGGACAGAACTGGACGTTTGGCGCACGTCACTTCAAACCTTTACCTTCTGCGGTTGGTGCTGGAATTGTATTTCGTGCTCTGCCACAGGATGCGCAAATGTACTTCCGGGCTTCCGTCTCGAATATTTCGCTCACGCCGGGCACGCCACCTGAACTTGTCCCCACGGTCGTCGCGGCAACTGGCACCAGCACTACCCAGATCACCGGTGTCATCGTTGCTCCATCCAAGCCGGCAGTCGTGGTTTTGCGGACACTCAATCGAGGACTGTTGCGGTCACAGGATGGTGGCAAAACATGGACACCTGCCAACGGCACCTTGCAAGGTGCGGCAAACGCTGTTCGCAGCGTCGCCATTCATCCAACGAATCCTGAAATCATGCTTCGTGCCGCAGGAAAAACGGACACAGACGGTGCTTACCGTGGTGGTCTGTTTCGTACGATCGATGGTGGAAAAAGCTGGCAGAAATTGTCATTGGAATGTGACTTTGACGGAGTCGGCCCCTCAGCGATTTGCGGTGAAGTGCTCGCTTTCCTGCCCATGGATCCGGAAACCATTTTTGCAGGCTGCGAAACACGCGGGCTGTTCCGAAGTGACGATGCTGGAAACAACTGGGTCAAGCTGGGGTTACAAGGGCAACGGGTAACGGCTCTTCACGCGAACCCCTATTTCCGCAATCAATTCGGACAAACCGTGATGGAAGCCGTCACATGCCCGGATCGGTTCATGCACCTGCTGGGACGCGGCAACCCAAGCATGGCAACGCCGGAGCGACAATCAATGGTGCATGTGTCCCACGACAATGGCAAAACATTCCGACAAACGGCTGCACGATCTGACCTTGGCTACTTCAACGCCATGTCACTGCGTTGCAATCCGCACGTATGGCTTTACGGAACTTCCCATGGACTGCTTTACAGCCTCTCACAAGGCACCGACAGTTTTCTGTATTCGACCTCACTCGAAGTCGACTCACTGAGGCCATTTACGGCCTTGGGAGGCAGTATCGCCAGTTCACAACTGTGCACACGTAAATTTATTGCTGCTCTGAATTCCGAGAAACCCGGCCACCTCTCACGCTGCGATCTTGGTGGTGATGTCTGGGTTTGGGCCATCAGTGAAAAGAAACTTGTCACTGGAACCATCGCAATCACAGCAGCTGATTTGACAACATCATCTTCTGGCAATTCATGGTGGATCCTGGGAACTGACGGTCTTTACCGCTCCGACAACAATGGAATCACAGTCAAAAAGATTGCCGTCCCCTGATCTCACTACAAAATCCCAATCGTGTAGCAGAGGCACGAAACAGACAGGCACAGAATCAACCGCTACCGCCCCTTTCAGGCCACAGTCGGTTGGAAACAATGCTGGCTACCCGTTTCCCTTCCCCAATCTTGCACCGTGGTGGATTTGCGCAGGGAACGGCCTCACCAAAAAGCAGATCCATTTTCAGCGCGATCACCCTACTCAGCTGATTAGCTCAGCCAGCGGTCCGCGATAGGAGTTGCCATTCTGCTTGAGCACGAGGTCCTCGTTTCCGTAA
>CAXGRW010000862.1:0-2360 GCA_964012125.1 uncultured Rhodopirellula sp. | reverse complement strand
ACCGAGGATGATCCTCTCGACCCGGTCACGGTTTATGGTGCCAAAATGGTCGAGGCTGAAACCGTGGTAAAAACCCTCTGTCCCACTAGCTGCATTCTTCGCATCTCATTGCCGATGGGTATCAGTTTCAACGGCCATGCCGGTGCGATTGACTGGATTGCTTCCCGTTTCAAGCAGGAAAAGCCCGCCACGCTTTATTACGATGAAATCCGAACCCCCACTTACACGGACTGCATGAACCGACTTTACTCGCGATTATTTTCCCAGCCGATTGTGGGAACCTTCCACGCTGGCGGTCCAAGAACTCTTAGCCTCTTCGAAATCGCACAAATCGTTTCTGTTGTCGGTGGCTACGACCCCGCTTTGCTACAGGGATGCCCTCGCATTGAAGCTGGGCCGATGCCGCCCAGAGCTGGCAACGTCACAATGAACTCTTCGAAACTGATTGAAACACTGAGCTATCAACCATTCGATCCTTGGCCATTTCACGCACACTTGGTACCGACGCATAGAACGTGGCATCTCGAACAGAGTGAATTTGGTGGTTCACAACAGAACGTTCATTCACTTCTTTATCAGAATCCCAATGCACCAGGCACAGTCCCTCCCAGTCGATCCGAACTGTGGGGCTCAAAACGTTTTCCAACGTAAACGCGAATGACTCTATCCTCAGTGATGTGCCATTCAGCCGGAACTTCAACCAGCTGAGAAAGAACTTCGCCCCCAGAATCACTTGGAACAGTAAACTGAGTGTTCAGCCCCGCTTTCGACTCCCCACCCTTTAGCCACTGAAATCATCAATCTCATGCGATCTTCAACTATTCAAAGGATTGCCGGCTGTCTTTGCGCAGTGGCAACGATGCAAGTCTCCGTACAATCGCAGGAGGCAGCTGACAATGCAGCCACTACGCAAAGTGAACTCGCCCGGGGATTTGTCTTTGATGACAAAAACGGTAATGGCAAACGTGACAGCGACGAACCTGGCATCCAGGACATCCGCGTCAGCAATGGAGCGTCCATCGTAAAAACCGATGAGGCTGGACAGTACGAAATCCCCGTAGATGATGACTCGATTATCTTTGTAATCAAACCGAGGGACTGGGCCACACCGTTAAACCAAAACCACTTGCCCCAGTTTTACTACATTCACAAGCCCAATGGTTCACCGAAGAACTTCAGGTTTGCGGGGGTTGCCCCTACTGGACCTTTGCCCAAGTCCATTGATTTCCCGCTGCTACGCAGAGTTGAACCTGACAAGTTCAAAGCGATCATGTTCGGCGATCCCCAGCCCAAGAATGTTGCTGAGGTTGAATACATGTCGCATGATGTCATCGAACAGATCATCTCGGAACAAGCACACGGTGCAGCCTTTGGTGTGACACTGGGCGACATCGTATTTGATGACCTGAGTGTTATGGAACCACACAACCAATCGGTCGCGCTGATTGGCATCCCCTGGTACAACGTGATAGGCAACCATGACTTGAATCTGGAAGCCGAAACTGACGACCAGAGTGACGAAACGTTTGAGCGTATCTATGGCCCATCCTACTACTCATTTGACTATGGCCCGACTCATTTCATGGTGCTTGATGATGTTCACTGGCACGGCCCAGACGGCAAGAAAAAAGGGGGATACCACGGCGGTTTCAGTGATGAGCAGATGACCTTCATTCGAAATGATCTTGCTTTAATCCCCAAGGACCAGCTGGTTGTTTTGATGATGCACATCCCACTTGATGGGGTTCGTGATCGCGAGGAGCTATACCGATTGATCGAGCAGCGACCGGCCACGGTTTCACTGTCAGCCCATACGCATTACATGGAACATCGATTTCTCGGTAAAGAAAATGGCTGGAAAGGCCCCAAAAAGCACCATCACATTGTCAACGTGACCGTCTGTGGCAGCTGGTGGCGAGGGCGTAAGGATGAACGTGGCATCCCTCATGCAACGATGAGTGACGGAGGGCCCAATGGCTACTCAATCATGGAATTTGACGGTCAAAACTATAAACTGGAAATGCGTGGTGCGAATCGTCCCGCCCACTATCAGATGAATGTTTATGCCCCCGAGACGGTCACTCAACAGGAACTCGCCAAAACCGATTTGATCGCGAACGTCTTCAATGGTTCTGAAAAAACGGAAGTCAGCTTCCGCATTGGAAATCAGAACGGAAAGTTTGGAGAGTGGCAGCCGATGAAAGCTTCTCGCATGGCTGATCCGGCTTTTGTCGCCGAAAAGAAGCGTGAAGAAGAAGTCCCCAACAGACCGTGGACCTCACTACCAGGCGCTCACTCGACACCTCATATCTGGGTCTCGAAGCTTCCTGTCGACCTGCAACCGGGAACACAAGTGATCG
>CAXGRW010000861.1:0-2365 GCA_964012125.1 uncultured Rhodopirellula sp. | reverse complement strand
GCGAAGACGCCAGCCCAAAAGATGCAACTTGGTCTGGTCACTTACTTGTGGGGTAAAGACATGGACTTACCCACCCTGTTGGACGTCTGTGAAAAATCGGGTGTCATGGGTGTTGAACTACGGACACAACACGCCCACGGTGTTGAACCGGTATTGTCCAAAGCGCAGAGAGCTGACGTCAAAAAGAGATTCGCTGATAGTCCAGTGGAATTAGTGGGCTATGGCTCCAATGCCCAATACCACGAAAACAACCCGGCCAAGGTGAAAGCCAACATTGCGTTGACAAAAGAGTACATCCGTTTAATGCATGACTGCGGAGGAAGCGGCGTCAAAGTAAAACCGAATGGCTTTGCCAAGGATGTTCCAAGAGAAAAAACCATCACGCAAATCGGTTTGGCTCTTAATGAAGTTGCCAAATTTGGTGATGCGTTGGGACAACAGATTCGAGTTGAGGTTCACGGTCGCGGCACAAGCGAACTTCCTGTCATCCGCGACATCTTCAAGGTCGCAACAAACCCCAACGCAACCGTCTGCTGGAATTCAAACGATGTTGACCTACAAGGGGGCGGGCTCGCAGAAAACTTTGACATGGTCAAAGACAGATTCGGTGATACGGTCCACATCCGTGAACTGAATGTTGGAAAGTATCCGTATGCGGACTTGATGAAGAGGTTCAAAGCCATGAACTACGGCGGTTGGATTCTGCTGGAAGCACGAACCAATCCAACTGACAAAGTTGCGGCCTTGATCGAACAACGACAGATCTTTGAGCAGATGACATCCTGATCAGCGTTCCCATACCGCAGGAAGACTTTGTGAATTCGTTCCGTAAGTCTGCGACACGACAAATCCGCTGGCCTGTGACATGTAAAAGATGCGTCCATTCGAAACGACCGCTCCCAAGCATTCTCGCGAATCGATCGCTGGCCCCGTCGAAACCAGTTTGCCATCGCGTGACAAATCAATCATGTCCATGTTGGCCCCCAAAACATAGGGTTCTGAGAGTGTGAATCGGCAGCATGCGTAGTTGTGTCCGATGCTTCCAGTCACCTTGCCCGTCTTGCGATCAAACACGTTCCCTTTCCCCCTCAAGGCGTTTGAGAAAACAAATTTAGGCCCCACCGTTACCACATTCAAAGCCGATGTGATTGGGTCGGAACGCCACATCAACGCCCCATTTCCTGCGTTTAGGCACCATACGAAACGCTCGTCGGTTCCCTCCCGAGCACGGTTGAAACCACCAATATAAATCTGCCCCTCACGCGCACTCAGCGTGCACTTGGATGTGACGTAATAATCGGTCGTCATCCAAATCTGCTCACCGGTTTTTGGATCCAGGCAGACCGTCAACCCGTTGTTTTTAGCAGGCAATCCCCGACGAACACGCTGGCTTTCGGAATACCCAAAGAACACGGAATAGAAAAGCTTTCCATCGAGTTCACAAATTCCGCAGTCATTTCCCCCTCGCCCAAACTTCGAAAAGTCCTTCTCCCAAACGACGTTACCCGTTTCAAGGTCCCATGCCCACAGACGCGGACGGTGATTGCGGGGATAGTACGGATTATCGTTTGAGTAAATCCAACTCATCACTTCCTTGCCATCCCGCTCGATTGGGTCTCCGCGAAACGTAAAAGGCTTCTCGGTACCTTGGGCGGCATACTCGCCCGAGCCTGATGCATAAATCGCTAAACCATCAATCACGATCGGCGGAAACTGACGACTCCAACTGGGCGACCCAGTGAACGGCGCTTCCCAAAGCAACTCACCAGTTGCCGCATCGAGGCACCTCATCACCGAACGCTTGATACCTGCCTGAGGAATGATCAATTTTCCATCCACGTACAAGGGTGAGGTGAACGACAAGTAAACATCAGGCCAATGACGCCTCCACAGCATCCGACCGGTATCCTGCTCAACCGCAATCACTTGTCCTTCCGCAGTGTGCATGTAAAGTCGCCCACCGCCACACACCGGCAGATGCTTCACCGTGCCCTCAAGGCGGCGTGCCCAACGCATCCGCAGGGGAGGCTGCAGGCCTTGATCATTCGCATTCGTACCGCTGAAATCGCCATAATTCGTGTACCAGTCGTACTTTGAATCTGAAAACTTGCCTATCAAGTGGCTGCGAATTTCATGAATCTTCAAGTCATGTGTAGGCCAACGTTCCCGATCACTGGCTTCCACAAGATCACTGGCTCCCAAGATATAGAGATATCCATCCTCACACGGAACAAACACGCGATCACTTGCTACAGCCACCGCAGCACTGATCGCCGCTCCAAACGCTGTTTTGTATTCCCTGGTTTCTCCCCCGTGCAGTGGCACAACGTAAAGTGTTCCATTGAGCCCGCCATAGATCGCATGT
>CAXGRW010000860.1:0-2380 GCA_964012125.1 uncultured Rhodopirellula sp. | reverse complement strand
TGGTAAAGATTGCGTGTCCCCAGCTCTCCTGGCAAGCGCACCCGGAATCCAGCATCCCTCACGTTTGTGCTGTAATCATCCTGCAACTGCGAAAGCAAAAGCGTTTCAGCAGCACTACCGGTGACAACCGCACCAACGACACTGCTGCCATCAACCGTAATCTGAGGCAACGTATCAGCAGTAAACTGCTGATCATCGAATTTCAACTGGACTACGAAATCATCTGTCGCTTCCCGTTGCAACAAGGTGCAGATGGTTGTGCCCAACTCATCCGGATAGGCTGCAACCAAGGCCGCTTGCACGGCCGCCGAAGGATTGATTTGAAAGTCTTCTACTAAAACGGAAATAGGATCTTCAAAGCCTGAGATCGCGAGCAACAGTTCTCCCTCAGTCGCATCATCGATTGTCCGATCAATCGTTAGTCGCTGAACCGGCAACGGTTGACTTACCACAGACAACGGCTGAGCCGAGTCTGTGGTAATGGATGAATCTGTGTAAACAGCGGACTCATCGGTCTCCGCAAGAATCGAATCATTGGAAGACGCCAGCACGACCCCATTGGCATTGATGAGTTCAATGACAGAGTCGAGTTGGTTGCCAGTCATGTCAATATCGAGGAATACTTCGGTTCCACTCTCAGCCACGAAGGAATAGACATCAAGGTCATCGCGTCGAGCCACTGACCCGTTCACGATAAAGCCAAGCCGTCTATTCTCATCGCCTGACTGAAGATTCGGTGCAATTTCACCAAGGAACTGCGACTGTGCTGGAATCGCATTTGTATCAACAAATCCAGAACGAACAGGCTCGCTTTCCGCGAATGCTGCAACATTACGATCGTCAGCACCCTCACGTACCACGACACCATCCCAAAGGCCAGCTTCGAAATCGAACAATGGCGGTGCTACTGCTGGGTCACGCGACAACAACTCAAGAAACGTGGTAACTCGTGCTGTGGTAGAGATAACATCTGTATTCCAAGCAAACGCCGTGGTGACATCATTAGGGCCAAACTGCTGTCCGAAAACTGGATCTGCACTCGATGGCAGATCATCAAGGTCGATATCACCTGCAATGCTGTAGGTCTGCGTTCCAGCCGCGATCGCCGTTTGAAGCTCCGGGAACTGATCTGCCGCCCAACCCGTGTAGGTTGCATTGACGAGGTTGATTCCATCCTCGATGTAGTGACCTCCCTGAGAGAATCCAATCCTTCGAAGTGAGTCAAGCGTGAACACTCGGAAGCCATCGGCTCCTGGTATTCCCGTCGTGACAAGGATGTCGTCAGAAACACCCTCCACGTCCTCATCAAGATAGGAAACCACCTGGATATCGCCCAAAGTCGTTTGCCCACTGTCAAAGTCGAGAGTCGTCACCAACCGACTGACACCGTTCTCGAACGATGAAGTCGCAGTCCAAGCGACGAGACCGTTTGGTCCCGCAAACGTTCCCTGACTCTCAACAACATCATCGCCAACCAATATTGCCGGTTGCGTGATAGTCGTCGCACTAAGCCTCTCAACACCAGCCACCGTTGTGACAAATGTGTTGTAGGCAAAGATGTAATCCTGATTCAGCAAAATGGTACCGGTAGAGAGATCCTCGACGGTTACCCCCGAGCCTCCAACATCACCCGCATCCGCGATGGTTGCCTCGAAATATCCCGGCAGATTAACGTCAACATCGTTGTCGATCGTCAGTCCTCGATTAACCTCTGGACCGGTGGGCAGAGTTGGAAGTCCCCCCACTCCCTGATTGGCCAAATCATCAAACGCAATACCATCACCATTGGTATCGCGTTGCGGTCTGCCATCCACCGTGAATCCTGCACCGACTGTATCATCCGCCAAAGTCGTGAGCACCACAGGAAAATCAGGGTGACCGAGTAGCTGCAAACTACCACCAATTCGATCGGAAATATCTCGGAACTCGTCATCGCCACTCAGCAATGAACCACCAATGACAAGCCCGGCATTTTCATTCTCAGCACTCTCAAACTTGACGATGAGGCTGCCACGAGCGTCACTCTCAAGTCGCAAGCCACCGAAAATATGTTTATTCGGAACCTCAATGGCATCTCGCACCACATGAACAATGTCAACATCATCCATCACGCCCAAGGTTGCCAACTGCCCACCGCGAACCACCATTCCATTGAGTTCATTTTCCTGAAGCTCATTTCCCTCAATCAGTGGACCTGAGTTCCCTGCCACGACAGTCGCATCAATTTCACCCGTTGCCCGTCCTGAATCAAAAACCTCTGACGCGGAAAAGGAATTGATGTCAACGGAAATGGCCGCGGCATCGTTATTGATAAATTCATTGTCGACGATGATTGGCTGCGCTGCACGCACAAACACCGTTGCATCTCCGTTGTCAGCTC
>CAXGRW010000859.1:0-2381 GCA_964012125.1 uncultured Rhodopirellula sp. | reverse complement strand
ATGAGATCAAGAGGGAGGGTCGCTTCCTACAGCCGCAGCGGCCCGATCAAACTCAACTGGACAATCTAACGAGTGTGCCCCTCATGCTGCTACCTGCCTGAAAAACTACGTACTCTCCGCACGAGATCCATCAGCTCGATGTCTTAGAACCAACACGCCCAAAATAGCGGAAGACGGTTCATAAACTACATAGATTCGTCGATAGAATGCCACTCACTCCACATTCAAGTGGTGGCGATGATCACAGCAGCGAGCATGAAAAACGAGTAAACCACACTCAACAAAGCAGTCACCATCAATGAATCACTGCCCCTCGATGTACTCAAGCTGAATCTTGGTGTTCGGCAGAACCTTTGCCAGTTTATCCACGCCCGCCTGAGTAACGGCGGTGCGAGTAACCTTCAGATCTTTTAACTTGGTCAAACCTTCCAATGCCGCGAGGCTATCATCAGTAATCTGCGTTGATCCTAAATGCAGAAAGGTGAGATCTTTCATCCCGCTCAAGTAAGGTGTCCCCTCGTCGCTGAGCCGAGTGTTATCAAGGTTCAGATACTCCAACGCCGTCAACCCTTGAAGCGGCTTGACACCAGCATCCGAAATATTCACCCTCCACAAATTCAATTTTTTCAAATTCTTCAAATCAGCCAGAGGCCCCATCGCATCATCAAACAGTTGAGCACATTCACTCAAATCAAGTTCTTCCAACATTTTTATCTTCGGAAGATTCGCGACGCCGCTGGCATCGATCTGATTCCTCGCCAGACGCAGCTTCTTAAGATTTGGGAAGGTAGCAAACAGCTCTACCGATTCATTTCCGATGGTCGTTTCGGCCATATAGAGTTCTTGCAGATTATTCAATCCAACAATCGCTTTGATGCCGTCTTCGCTGATCCACAGATAATCGATAGCAAGCACTTTCAGGCTTTTCAGCTTGGCAACATGCACCATCCCATCGTCACTGACACTGCATGCACCGCTTTTCCCTGATAACCGAAGCGCCTTGAGCTTATCTAGCTCGCTGAGTTCAGCGAGCCCGTCATCAGTAATTCCGCAATCCCTCAAGTCCAGATCTTCCAAGCTGCCAATCTTTCCAATCGTCTTCATTGCTGCATCGGTCACAGCAGTGCCACCGAGTCGGACAGCCCGCAACCGCGGCAATTCAACCAATGGCTCGAGATCACTGTCACTGATATCCAGCCCCCGAAAGTCGACATCAATAATGGAACCTGCTGAATCACGCCGCACGTTTTTCGTTACCGCCTCGATGGCAGCGACTGCAGCCTCCGGATCGGCGGAAACGGGTTCCACAACAGCCACCACATTCCCAGAAGCCCCCGCGTCAGATGCAGCAGGAGGCGTCGTGTCTGTTTCGCTGTTACAGCCGACGAAAAGTAAAAGGCCGAGGGCCGCAAACAAAGAGCGTGCAAACATGGAATACCAGAACGTCAACCGACGCAAAAAAACAAAGTGTGTGAGCGGCGATGGTACTCCATCACCCTAAAAAAAACCAAGACCCACGCTCCGATTCAGACCGTCGCGTGGGTTACCCAAGAACCGCATCACCGGCTTCTCAACCTTCGAATTCAACTTCCCAGCCGGGACGATACTCTTTGCGAAGGTACTTATCAGCTTCGGGGCAATTGGTCGCTTTGAAGTTTTTGCCATCCCAATCGATCTGCTTGCCTGTACGGAAGGCAACATTCCCCAAAAGCACTGACTCAGTGAGGGCACCTGAGTAATCAAAATTACAGGTGGTCGGTGAACCATCCTTACAAGCCTTGATCCACTCTGCATGGTGTCCGATCGATTTCGGAATGGTCTGCGCGGGCGGTTTGAAATCAGAGTACTTGTCTTTCGGAAACAGTTTGTAATTTCCATAAGAGGCGAACATGTGCCCCTCGGTTCCTACAAACATAACCCCACTACCAGGCACCTTTTCGCCGGCAACAACTCGTGGCGTCTTATTTCCGTCGTACCAGGTCAAATCAAGAGCTGGCATATCACCGCGTGCGGGGAATTTATACTTGACCACCAAACCCAACGGGCATGTTTCGGGATGCACCTCGGGACCTTCCGCTTCGATGGACGTCGGATGCTTAAGATCCAGAGCCCAGAAAGGCAAGTCCATGTAGTGGCAGCCCATATCGCCAAGCGTTCCTTGACCGAAGTCCCACCATCGTCGCCATTGTGCAGGATGGTAACGCCCGGGCGCGAACGGTCGCTCAGGAGCAGGCCCCAACCATAGATCCCAGCTCAAATTCGCTGGTGGCTCAGCGCCCTTTTCTGGCCGATCTCCGCCGCCCCAGCCTTTTCCGACCCAAACGTGCACTTCCTTGACATCGCCAATCGTGCCAGCGCGAATGATTTCAACGACACGCCAG
>CAXGRW010000858.1:0-2382 GCA_964012125.1 uncultured Rhodopirellula sp. | reverse complement strand
TGAAGCCGGATGATGCTGGATACGTTGAGTCGCGTCGTTTTTTTGTTGTGCCAGATAGTTGGCCGCACACAGTTTGATTATCCCATGGTATCAGTTTGACCTCGGTGATCGACGCGGAGGATTCTGGTGGCAGCAACTGGGATGGTCTGTCTTTTCGATGTCGTGCTGCTCACTTGAAGATTACAATAGCTAAAAGCTGTTCTTAAATATGCGCCCGCCCCATAGGTATCTCATGCCACTTTTGAATCGTCACATTGTTTGCTCCGCAGTCGCGAGTATTGGCATTTTTCTCACTTCGTGTGCATTCGCAGAAGATCATGCTGAGTTGGAAATCTGGCCTGGTGATCTTCCGGCTGGTTCAGTGCAGATGGCTCCGAAGATGATCACCAAATTGAAATCAGAGCTTACGCAGGAGCGAATACGGTTTGTTGATCGAGCAACCCTGACCGTTTATCCCGCTCCGAAAAAGATTGCCAATGGTTGTGCCGTCATCATTTGTCCCGGTGGAGGTTACAACATTCTGGCTTGGCCGAAGGAGGGTTTGGAGGTTGCAGAATGGTTCAATTCCATTGGTGTTACTGCGTTTGTTCTGAAGTATCGTGTTCCTCGTCGAAATCCAGATAAAATTCACTGGGAGCCGATGCAGGATGTTCAGCGAGCCATTCGCTTTGTTCGTCACCGAGCCAAACAGTGGAATATTGATCCGGAAAGAATTGGAACACTTGGTTTCTCGGCAGGCGGGCATCTCACCGTGATGTCCGGTGTGCAATACAAGACAAAATCCTACGACCGTGTCGATGAGGCGGATGATCTGAGCTGTCGTCCAGATTTCATTTGTCCCATTTATGCAGCTTATCTTGGGGACAAATATAACGACCGAGTTGCCGAGCTTGGTCCGTTGGTCACCGTCACAAAAGATACGCCACCAACATTCATGGCTGTGACGTGGGATGACTCGATGCGGGGTGCCCAATCCGCATTACTGTTTGCTCGGTTGCGTGAGCACGGGGTGCCGGCCGAGTTGCATGCTTATGCGAAAGGTGGGCATGGGTACGGAATGCGTCCCTCCGACAATCCTGTTTCGAAGTGGAATGAGCAGCTTCATGCTTGGTTAAAATCAAGCGGTTTCTTGAGCAGGTAAGGCGGCAATCACCACTGCCACTACCCGTGGCAGCTTGCTGTTGATATTACGCGGGGAATCTACTTCCCCGCGTTGAATGATCGCGAAATTCTATCAGGGGTTAAACTCCAACGACTTCTCGCCATGTTTTTGCCATCAAGGCATGACCATCTTGTGTTGGATGCACGCCATCTTTGGCTAATGCGGATGGTTCTGTGCCTGACGCCACGGCTTGATCGAACATGGATTGGAACGGTACCCATGTTGCCCCTGCCTTGTCGGAGACCTGTTTGGCATACTCCCGGCGAGTGTCAAATTCAGGGAACCATTTCGCTTTGTTTTGTTTCACTGTTCCGCTCATCAAAACAAACGGCTCGCAGATGACGATGGTCACTGCGGGGAGTGATTTTCGGGTGCGTTCAAGTAACGCCGTGAAGCCATCACGATACGTCTCTGCAGTGCCATCGTAACGTCCGTTTAGCTGATGCCAAATGTCGTTGACCCCAATCAGGATGCTCAGGATGTCAGGCTGGAGATCGATGCAATCTTTTTGCCAACGTCGATCAAGATCCGGCACCTTGTTCCCGGAAATTCCACGATTGTGAATCTGCAGGTCGAGATCTGGATGGGCAGCGTGAAGTAACTTGGCTGCATGGTTGGGATATCCTCGACCCAGTTTTTCATTCGCAACAGGATTCTTCTTGTTTCTTCCTGCATCAGTGATCGAGTCACCTTGAAACAGAATGGTCGCTCCCTTTTTTAGCTGTTTTTTTTCAGCCGCGAAAAGGGAACCTTGGTTCAAGCATGCTGCGGTCCCAACAGTGGCCGCAGTAGTCAGGAATGATCGTCTTCTCATGATGTGTGATTCGAGTGGGGGTGAGTTCGAGTGATTCTGGGTCGGCAGATCACGGGGTTTCATTACAGTACGTTCAGTCGTCAGTTTATCCGAAAATGACGAACCCTGCGGAAGAACGGATTTCCTGCCGCAAGTTGGTTGTCAGCAGGGGCAGGCTGCGGCTTGTCAAAACGTCACAAACAGGGCGGCAAGTTGAGAGAGAACCACGAGGATGCTGTCACCTGAAGAGCGAAAGGCTAAACTGTGGGCAGGCAGAAAGCGACTCGGTGGTTGTGAGCTGATTGAGTTGTGAGCTGCTGCAGTTGTAAACTGCTTCAGGCATCAGTTGGTTCGCGGGATACATTTGCTGGTTGTTGTGCAAACTTGCTCTTGTTGCCGTATGTTTGTTTTTGACCGTCACCTCTGA
>CAXGRW010000857.1:0-2391 GCA_964012125.1 uncultured Rhodopirellula sp. | reverse complement strand
CACTCACTCAGTACAATACCGAGCTTGCCAGACTTGAGTTGCAGACGGGGACCATTTTGCAAGAGCATAATGTCGTGTTCTTTGAGGAGCGTTTCCGCTCGATTGGACCGCTGGGGCGTTGTGGAAACGATGCGTGTTATCCACGTAGCCAACCACCATCGACCTCGGTGATGCGGTATGAAGAAGGGTCGCAACCGTCCGAGGAATATTTCGATCTCGAAGATCCAGTTACCAAGAAAAAGCCGGATGATGAAGATCAGGACAATGGCAAAAAAATCGATCCAGAAATGGATGTCGAGTTTGAGAAGATCGACAAGAACGAGGACGGCGAAATGTCAGATGAAGAGATCAATAACTTGTTGAAAAACAGGAGTGCTTTGCGCTCGTTTTCAGATTTCCTGCAGACAAAAGTGCGGCGGGAGTGACCATCCATCAGGCGTCTCAATTTGGGCAGCAACGATCCCGGATGGTAACGATCCCGTATGGTGTCGCACAATAGGCTCGACGCTCACTAGGTGATGCGTGACCCTTCCAGTTGAAGTTGCATTTGGTGGCGAGTGTTCCATCCTATGAAAATCGCCACCCGCGGTTCGCTGGTGGCGATCAATCGAAAAAGATGGTGCTGTAACGCCGCACCGCACTATCAAGAAGGTTGGTTGCCCGTTTGGCATCGACGGGGTGTTGGTTACTTCTTAGCCTTCAGGATCGGCGTGTCCCATCCTTGGATTTCATCAGGCTTGGCATCTGTAATGGAAGGTTTGAAGTTGAAAGTTGTTGGGTTGTAGGGGCCAACAAATGAAATGTCTGCGTCCGGCTTGATCTCGTCTTCCATGTTCATGCACCATAGTGTTGCATTGATAATCATTCGACGCACGCCTTCGCTCAGGATATCCTCTGATGCACCTTGAGTACTGCAGAATGCGCGTCCCTCTTTGCCATCCTGAAATTGGTACGTGCGAACCCATGCAGCAGGCTGAGGTGCTTTGTCCGTGATTGGCTTGGCACCGACTTCCATCGACTCAAGCACTTGGTTTGTTGCCAAAATCGTTGAGTTCGGCATCGGGCGTGCCGAGTAGGCACCAGCCATCGCATGCATGTCTTTCACACCTCTCATGACAGGATGCGTTTCCTGCTCAGGAACGACATTCATTGCGGTTGCGAATTGATGATTGCGTCCGTAGTGCCCAGCGCCCAATCCGGGATTCCACGTTTCGCCAAGGACTTGTCGCCCAAACCCGCCGATGTAATCTTGTTTTTTCGAGTTGTAGTTCTGATACGAGTATTTGCCTTTGAGTCCATTGAAGGCGTGTGTCGTGGTCCGCAGTCCAAGCACAGGGCCGCCACGTTTCAGATATTGTTCGAATTTGGCCATCCATGGATCTTCTGGATGGACAAAGCGGAGGAACAGAAACAGCATGTCGGCATCATCAATCGCATCGATTCCGGGGATCAGACTTGAGCCAGGTTTGATCAGGCCCTCGGGCGTTTGCCCGAAAAGCACGGTGCACTTGAATCCGTACTGCTTGGCCATGATGCGGGCAATCGCAGGGCACGTCTCCTCGCCTCGGTACTCGTGATCCGATGCAATGAAAAGAATGTGTTTGCCCTTGCCTGGGCCTGAGTCACCTTCGTAAACGACATGATCTGCTGCCGTCGCATGCGTGCAAAGAAGAAATAATCCCGCCGTAGCGGCTAGCAAGTATCGTCTGATCATGTTGTTTTCCTGTAGTTGCGATATCGGGGTAGCACTGGAGGCGGGGCGAACGAAGGTGCGAACACCATCGTGCTACGGTGGAGTATAAGGTATTCGAGCCGGTTGTCGTGGGTAAAGCTTTTGGCGGTGACTGACAGGTGTGCGGGGAACAGCTTTGAGTTGGTCCAATGCCGGGGGCGTCTGCTGATGGCATTCAGCACCCCGTGTTCAGCCACAGATGCTTAAGCGGCGTCGCCTCAGGGCTTGGCCGGGCTGATATTTGGATTGCTGGCAGGGTTGCCGGCCGGCAGTTGGTTGATCCACTGTGTGATCATGCGGACGGCACTATCATCGATCAACGCAGTTCCCAGCGGAGGCATTTGACCGCGACCACGACGGTTCATGCGTTGCAGAAGAAGCGATGCCAATGGATCTGCCGGCTTGATCAACTTGGCATCAGTGATGCCAAAGGAGTCGTGTGATGGAGTGACATCAATGATGCCTGTCTTGTCCAGAGGACGATTGATGGCGAGGGTGATTTTTGAATTGCCACCCCCTTCTTTGACGTGACAATTCGCGCAGTTGGAATGTAAATAGGAACGTACACGGCTTTCCAATACCTGGCTTGTGTCGGCTGGATCTGTCAGCTTGGGTAAATCCTCTACCGCAGAAGGACATTTGAATGGGGTATCTACGGT
>CAXGRW010000856.1:0-2399 GCA_964012125.1 uncultured Rhodopirellula sp. | reverse complement strand
GGCGCGGAGGGATCAGTGTCATTCATCGACAGAACGGGTCCTGAGGGGAGGTTAGCGGGATAAACAGACTACCCATGAGTGACCGGATTGGCAAGATTCCAACCGGCTCAGAAGCCTTTACAACGGCCAATTGGCCCTAAAACGGCTCGTTACCTGCTCTGCTGGCCGAGTTTGTGTCAGTGACGCCCCGACGGAACATTATTTAGCTGGGGGGCTGAACCGCCGGCAAGTGAACTGTCGCAGGCGATTGATTGGCAGGAACGCAGGCAAACGCTGGGCAGAAGTGCTGGCGATTGCTGGCAGATGACTGGGGGATTTGGTCAAAGAATGAACCTCGTTGGGCATGACGCCAAAGCTACCGTGCAGAACACCAGTTGTGCGACCGCACGGTCGTAAAATCTCCCTGAGTACATGGTGCAGATGGAACTTGGTGAATAATGGCAGGAGATCGAATTTGTCGAGGGCATTGATGATGCCACCGTGGCGAGCTGCGAAAGCAGCTTTGTTTTTGCGACATGCGAACGCTTTCCACACGCAAAATCGCATTTTCATTGAATTGAGAGGCGACGATGTGTGGCTTTTCAATGGGGTTTCACTGGGTAGGAAACAAACACACATGTTGGTCGCAGGTTCTGCAAATTTGAATTCACACGCTTACGCGTCCTGTTGGTCGAGCGTTCAGTAGCTAGAATGCGGTTCCCCATCATCGCTCGCTGCGAAATTCCTCGGCTAACTTGACCACATGACCCAACCCCCCGTCAAAGAACGCAAGGCTGCGATCGCGTTCATCTTGGTGACGCTGTTCATCGATATTTTGGGAATCGGCATCATCGTTCCTGTGCTGCCAGAATTGGTCAAACAGCTTGTGGAAGTCGATTCGACTGGGCTGTTGCCTGATGGCGTTGTCGATGCTGTGGCAGGTTCGACTGAAGGTTCTACCGAGGATCTGTCGGTATCTGAAGATTTCGCCCGTGCCGGTCAGTACGTGGGAGTTATCAGTGCGACTTATGCGTTGATGCAGTTTCTATTCGCACCAATCATGGGAGCGCTGTCCGACCGTTTTGGCCGTCGGCCGGTGATTCTTGTATCTCTATTCGGGCTTGGCGTTGATTTCTTGATTCAGGGTTTCGCACCAAGCATTTGGTGGTTGTTCCTCGGGCGAGTGCTGGCTGGGATCATGGGGGCAAACTTCACGACTGCCAACGCTTACATTGCTGACGTGTCGACAGATGATACGCGAGCAAGGAATTTCGGGTTCGTCGGCATGATGTTCGGTCTCGGCTTTACCATCGGTCCTGCTTTGGGAGGCTTTCTGGGTGGTTACAGCCTTCGTCTGCCGTTCTTTGCGGCAGCTGCTTTGGCGTTAGTGAATTGGCTTTACGGGTATTTTGTGTTGCCAGAGTCGTTACCCGTCGACAAGCGTAGCGCATTTAATTTGAAGAACGCGAACCCATTCGGGACTTTGCGCCGCATTCGAATGTATCCCATGGTTGCCGGACTGGCAGCGGTGTTTGCCTGCAAGTCGCTTGCGCAACGCGGGCTGGAGAACGTTTGGGTGCTGTACACCGGTTTTCGTTATGAGTGGGATGCCAGCATGAATGGCTATGCACTTGGGCTGGTTGGGATCATGGCTGTCATCGTGCAGGGCGGGCTTGTTCGACCCACCGTGCGTCGGTTGGGCGAACGTCGCACCGTCATCATCGGTACTTTGGTCGGGGCTTTTGCCTTTCTGGGGTATGGCTTGGCGTCTCAGGGCTGGATGATTCCCGGAATCATTATTTTTGGAGCTTTCGCGGGGGTCAGTGGACCCGCGATCCAAAGTCTCGTCACCAGTCGCGTCGAAGAGACGGAACAAGGCAAAATTCAAGGCGCACTGACTTCGCTGACGAGTCTCACGAATATCATCGCACCGATTTTGTTCAACACACTTTTGTTCAGCTACTTCATTAGTGACGAGGCGCCCGTGCAGGTGCCGGGAGCACCTTTTTTCGTCGGCTTTGTTTTGCTGCTCGTGTCGATTGCCATTGCCTTTCGTGTCTTCCGGAAATTTCCACAGACAGACCCTGACAAAGGAAAAGACCCTGACAAAGGGCAAGACACAGACAAAGGCCAAGACACAGAGCCAGTGCCACTGACTGAGTGAACTTGCCACTGACTGACGTTTGCTTTGATTCCCACCGCCGACTTGGCTTGCGCAAGAGTTCGAATTTGAACTCTTCCCAGATGCTTCCCACGGGCTTCATCTGTTCAAGCCGCGGTTGCCGAAGTGGCCGTCATTTGGCTTTCACGTGAATGACACGACGCCCGCCTACTTCTTTGCCGATCACGTTTGTGGCGCGTACTTCGATCACTTGTGTTCCCGGTTGCAGGTCGACAGGAAGCTTCGAGACCCAGATATG
>CAXGRW010000855.1:0-2408 GCA_964012125.1 uncultured Rhodopirellula sp. | reverse complement strand
TGCAGCGTGATGCGAAACGATTTGCGTCGCGTGCGTGGCATACGCTGGTTCTCGACGAAGCTCAGTTCATCAAGAATTCGCAGACCAAAACATCGCAGGCAGTGAGGCAACTCGATGCCGATTGGCGAATCGGACTGTCAGGAACACCTCTTGAAAACCATCTGGGGGAACTGTGGAGTTTGTTCCGCACCATCAGCCCCGGTTTGCTTGGGTCTTGGGAAAGATTTCGAACTCGATTTGCTGATCCAATCGAACGACATAAAGATGATGAGCGACGCCAGTCACTTGCTCGATTGGTTCGGCCATTCATTTTGCGGAGGACCAAGAATACCGTTCTTAAAGAACTGCCACCTCGAACAGAAATCACATTGCAAGCGGAGTTGAGTCCTGCCGAGCGGAAACGGTACGAAGATACGCGTTTGGCAGCACTGGCTGAGTTAAGTGGTGCTGGCGAGGATGCGAAGCAGGCTGGGCAGAAGCGAATACGAACGTTGGCCTGGCTAACCCGTTTGAGGCAGCTCGCCTGCCATCCGCGTTTGGTCGATGCTGGCTGGGAGAAGAGTTCAGCCAAATTGGATTTGCTGATGTCGTTGGTTGAAGAACTTCGTGATGGCGACCATCGAGCTCTAGTCTTCAGTCAGTTTGTCAAGCATCTCTCAGTGATCCGTGAAAAGCTGGACGAGATGGGAGTTACCTATCAGTACCTCGACGGATCGACTCCGGCGAAAGAGCGGCAGCGACGTGTTGATGCATTCCAGGCGGGAGAGGGAGAGTTGTTCCTGATTTCACTCAAGGCAGGGGGAACAGGTCTGAATCTAACCGGCGCCGATTATGTGATCCATCTGGATCCGTGGTGGAATCCAGCCGTGGAAGATCAAGCAACCGACCGTGCTCATCGAATAGGTCAGGAAAGGCCGGTTACCGTTTATCGGCTTGTTGCCGAAGGGACAATCGAGGAGCAGATTCTTGCTCTACACGCTGATAAACGTGAACTTGTCGCGGGCGTGCTCGATGGTACTGATCGGGCAGCGAAAATGAACACGGATGATTTGATACAGCTGATCAAGGAGGGAGCAGCTTCCTGATTTCGCCCCGTCTTTTACGGGAAAAGATAAAAAAGGTGTTCCTTTGACCAGACTTGTCTTGGCCAGCGCGGATACTAGAAATGTCGAGCGGGACGCACTGGATTACTTCTCTTGTGGTCGCTTGGAACACAGGGTACTATAGAAATGTTCACTACTGGGAGGTCCTCCGGGAAAGGGGGGCGTCATTCCACAAAGTAGTGGTCTTCACACATCGGCATATGGAAGGGATGAAAGAATGGCAAAGAAGGCAAAGGCATCGTCAAAGAGCAAGATTGATCCGGGTTTGAAGGCCGTTTTGGAGCGTGAACCGGGTTTGAAGACCACGTTGGAGCAGATCGACAAAACCTTCGGTGATGGTGCGATCATGCCTCTGGGAGCATCCCAGCATCTGCAGATTGACGGTATCCAGACAGGTAGTCTCAGTCTCGATATGGCGTTGGGTGGGCAAGGAATTCCTCGGGGAAGAATGATTGAAGTCTTCGGCCCAGAGTCCAGCGGAAAGACAACGCTGGCATTGCACATTGGTGCCGAGGCACAGAAAAAAGGTGGCATCGCAGCAATCATCGATGCAGAGCATGCGTTTGATCCGAGCTGGGCGAAGAAACTTGGGGTAGAGCTCGACACACTGCTGGTGAGTCAGCCCAGTAGTGGAGAAGAGGCCATGCAGATCTGTGAGATGCTGGTTAAGAGTAACGCCGTTGATGTCATTATCATTGACTCTGTTGCTGCTCTGGTCCCCAAGAAGGAACTTGAGGGTGAGATCGGTGATAGCCACGTCGGCCTGCAGGCAAGGCTGATGAGTCAGTCCATGAGAAAACTGACTGGAGCGATCGCTAAAAGTAAGTGTGCGGTAGTCTTCATTAACCAGATCCGAGAAAAAGTCGGAGTGATGTTTGGAAGTCCTGAAACGACTCCCGGTGGACGTGCTCTGAAGTTTTACTGTTCCTGTCGAATCGACGTTCGCCGCATCGGCGCGCTGAAAGATGGTGACGAGCAGGTCGGTCAGCGAGTGAAAGCGAAAATCGTAAAGAACAAGGTTGCACCTCCCTTCCGTATTGCTGAATTCGACATGATGCATAGTAATGGCATCAGTTACGAGGGTGACTTGTTGGATCTGGGAACCACCCACAAGGTGGTGAACCGTAGCGGTTCGTGGTTCAAGTATGGTGAAACTTACTTGGGACAAGGAAAAGAGAAAGCTCGCAACTTCCTGATCGAAAATCCTGATGTTGCCGGGGAGATCAAAGAACTCGTGATGCAGGCAGGAGGCTTTGCGGCTCCTGCGGATGAACTGCAGGCTGCAGAAGATGCTGAGGCTACCAA
>CAXGRW010000854.1:0-2409 GCA_964012125.1 uncultured Rhodopirellula sp. | reverse complement strand
TTTGCGATCTCGGTTTTCAGATTCTTTCGCTCAACAATGCGATCGATGTAACCGTGCTCCAACAGGAACTCGCTTGTCTGAAAACCGTCTGGTAATTCAATTCCAATCGTCGCTTTGATTGTTCGCGGACCAGCAAAACCGATCAATGCTTTTGGTTCTGCAAATACCAAGTCCCCGAGCGATGCAAAACTTGCAGCCACACCGCCCATGGTTGGGTTGGTGAGCACGCTAATGAACAACCCGCCCGCCTCATCATAACGCGCCAATGCAGCAGACACTTTGGCCATTTGCATCAGCGACAGGATGCCCTCATGCATCCGGGCTCCACCGCCACTGGCGCTGATGATGATCAAAGGCAAATCCTGCTCGGTAGCCCATTCAATCAAACGAGCCAATCGTTCACCGACAACGGACCCCATGCTGCCCATGATGAACGCACTATCCGTTACCGCCAGTGCCACGCGACGAGCACGGACCATACCGGTTCCGGTCACCGCAGCATCCGTCAAACCGGTGCGTTTCTGCTCACCCAGCAAACGCTCGGCGTACTTGCGGCGATCAGCAAATTCAAGCGGGTCTGTCGGTCGCAGATGCTCGTTCATCGACTCGAACGTGCCCTCGTCCAGTACCTGAGCGATTCGCTCGCGAGCCGACACATAAAAGTGGAACTCGCACTTGGGACAAACATTGAGCCGTTGCTCGACCTCTTTCTTGTAAACCGCGGCCCCACACCCCGGACACTTCAGCCACAAACCCTCCGGCACACCTCTTTTTTTGGGTGGGCTAGCCGGTGCCTTGTCTGAATCTGACTCGCTCGTTTTTGGATCGACAGTAGACATTCGCGGAAACTTAGGTTGCCGGACAGGCAACGGTATTTGCTGGGGGATGTAGTAACGGCAATCTTGGGAACCGATGTTCGCCGAACATCGCCGGCCCGCATCAAGCGGGCATCTCATTCTGGGATGCCGTCTAATTTAGCCGCTCAGCGGCTTTTTGACTGCACCAAATCAGACGGCCTTCGCAAGAATCCCGGTCAGAACCGAGGACTTAGTGGGATTACTCAAAAGTAACGGCCAATTCAGGCGATTAACCCTGCTTATCCCCCACGATTGGAGGCATGCCATTGAAAAACTCCGACGCGACAAACAGGGCATCCACCTGCCGTCTTAGGCATGAAACAGCACATTCCGGCGGCACGACAGACCAAACACACTCAATGCATCGGTGTTGTGGCCTGCAAGACGGCAGTAAACGCGTTTTCTAGTTGCGGGGCTTACTCGTTACCAACTTCGGTCGCCCCCCTGCCTCGATCACTCATTCTCGGTAATACCGGTGGTCACTGCACGGCAACGCCAGTGGTCACTGCACGGCAACGCCGGTGGTCACTGCACGGCAACGCCAGTGGTCACTGCACGGCAACGCCGCTAGCTACAGCCCTGTGGTGTTGGGCTACGGTAATACAAGCCGGTACTACAAATCGCTGATCGAAACCGCTGATCCAAACCGGTGATTCGACCCAGTCGATTCAATCCAGTCGTTCTCTCCGGTGCATTCGCGAACGACTGAACGTGATCAGGCGTGGCACTGCCGGGAAATCACCGCCGCACTAATCACCGCCGCAGGATTGAATACCGTACTGTGAACCCCGCACTATGGACGCCACATTATCAATGCCGCACCATCAGTACCGTGTCGGGCCACATTCGCAACCGAATCGGCGATGGAGTGAAATCAATCTCGATCTCACAGATTAGCTAGCTGCGCAACGCCAACGGACAAACCGTGACAACAAGCATTGATTGCTCATCGTGGGCAGCTTTAGTGAATAGCAGCGTAGCCGAGGCGACGAAAACATCGTCTCTTTGATCTCGCTGCGTACAGATATTGTTGGCTTCTACAGGGACAAAGGTGCCCGATGCTGCTCACCAAACATCCGTGGATTACTTCTTGCGATGCCGGATTTTGGCACGCATGCGTCGTTTTTTACGTCCAACTTTACGTCGACCTTTGCCTGTTCTCTTAGTACCCACCTAGTTCATTCTCCAGTTTTCAAGGCCGAAAGCGGACAGCCGCTCAGCATCGAGGATAAGTGTTGACGGAAGTTTTGGACCCCGCGTTGGGGAAAAATAGAGTACCAAAACGGGAAGCATTCACAAGGTGGAATCGTACTGCTGGCGACAGCTAGCCAGCAATTCGTGGCATTCTTCCCCTTTGAACGCGGAATTTCCTGCCAATCAGGCCAAAGCCAGGCGTTGAAACAGCTCCATCGCGAGGTAATTTGTGCTCCGATCGCGAATCTTGCGACCGACCCAAGTATTCCGGCGGGATTTGCACCGTTCGAGCTTGAGCCACACGAATTCCGCCGCAAAGACCCCGGGTGAATCGAAACCCTGTGTACCTTTTGCCGCC
>CAXGRW010000853.1:0-2410 GCA_964012125.1 uncultured Rhodopirellula sp. | reverse complement strand
TGGCGTCCTTCGTCGAGTCGCTCACGAACAAAAGTCCACCAGCGATCTTTCCATCCATCATGAGCCAGATAAGTACTAACTTTCCCCCGTCCCGGTGGTTTTTCCCTGAGAGTGCTCAACTCAACATCACCAAACAAAGTCATCGCAACAGACCTTGGAATTGGTGTCGCCGACATCACTAGATAATGGGGGTCAATTCCACCACTTCGCAAGGCGACTCGTTGAGCAACACCAAACTTGTGTTGCTCATCAATCACACAGAGTCCAAGCGACTTAAAATCAATTCCCCCGTAAATCAGAGCCTGAGTTCCCACCAACAGATCGATGGCCCCCGCTGCGGTCGATTCGATCACACTTCGTCGTTCACTCGTTGTAAGTGAACCGCACAGCAACCCCACACTGACGCGACTTTCGGCCAATATCTCTTTCAGCGTCTGAAAGTGCTGCCGGGCCAGCACTTCCGTGGGTGCCATTAACGCAGCCTGATGTCCGTTGGCGACCGCAAGCATCATCGCGTAAACAGCGACGACAGTCTTACCACTACCCACATCACCTTGCAGCAAACGATTCATGGGAAATTGACGTGCCATATCACGACTGATTTCGCCGATCACTGTTTTCTGATCACCCGTCAATTCAAATGGAAAACGATTCACAATCCTGGCATCAATCATCGCACTGGCAGCCAGTGGTGGTGAATGCAAATCGGTTGTCAATTTGCGACGCCTCATGGCCAATGCTAACTGCATAACCAGCAGTTCCTGAAACACCAGACGCATTCTGGCAGCCAGCAAATGCTCGCGTGACTCGGGTTGATGCAGTGATTTTAAAGCCGTCTCGATCTTTACAAGATCCCCTTCCAACTCAACCCCACATTGCCGCAACTCGTTCGCCGCCGCATGTCGCAGTGAGTCGGGCATGACTTCCACCAATTGATCAGCCAGTCGTTCTGTTGTTTCCGCCACAACACGCCTGACTTCTGACTGCTTGATGCCGTCGGACAAAGGATAGACAGGAAGTATCCTTGGCTCTGGCACGTCTTCGGCATCATCCAGCAGCGTCACTTTTGGATGGACAAATTCCATTCTCATTCCGTTCATCTTTGGCGTACCGGAAATCAGAACGGCCTGATCTATCTCAAGTTGATCAGCACGAAAGGGCTGATTAAAAAACAGAGTTCGCACCACCCCCGATTCATTTTGAATCAGGGCAGCAAACATCGATCGCCCCGGCCGCCTCGAAACGAATTCGGCATCAACGACTTTCCCAACCAGTGCTGCCGGCTCACCCTCTTCCAACGAATCCACCGTCGCAGTAGGTGCAGGGTACTCGTAGTCACGCGGAAACAGAAAAATCACATCTTGCGCGTTGCGTAATCCCAAGCGTCCAAACCGCTGTGCACGAACTGGCCCCATGCCCGGCAGAAACTGCAGCGGAGTGAGAAGAGTCTGCTCATCGCCTCCGATCGGATCGGTTTCACTGTGCATGTAAATTTTCACTGTGCATGTAAATACGACCCTGGCTAGTCGCGAATAGCGAATTAAAACACCTGCAACTGCTGCCTGAACGCTCTTCACTGCCCAAGAGCAGCAAACTCGCCTGCGGTCGCTCAGGTTGGCACCTACCCCGAGCAGATTTCGCCCCTTCCATTTCAACATCGAATCTTGTTCTGCAACAGCTCGTCACGTCGACCATTCAGATCGACAATCTATCACAAAAGACCTCTCAATTGCAGGTTTGGCCTGAGCATCTCGACACCGGCGAAACACGTTTTTAAAGCCGCTTTTACCCAACCGTTTTCAACATGGTTCAAAATCTCAGAGCACATTGCCTCGCCCCTTTACTCCATTAGCAAGTAATCGCTTTTGGCAGCATTGCATGCAATGCTGCTGTCACCCCTTGTCCATCTGACGGTATACTCTTCATCTGTTCACAGCGGATGCACCGCTCCAGCAAGACCCGATTACTGACAACGAAGTGCCATGTCTGATCCAACCCCGAATGTCCACGAAGCGATTACCAACGGCGACGTGCCAGATATTCATAGCAAGATTCTCGCGAGTGATTTTATCTTGCTCAGCACTTCCAAAGCTGATGAAAATGAAGAAGAAAGTGTTGGGGCGCTCACAGCGGAACTGGAAGATGTCGAGGTCCTGATAGCGTTTACCAGCGAAGACAACGCCAAAGCTTTTGTAGATGAGATGGATGACCTCTTTGCGGAGGATGAGTCCGTGGATGGGATACTCGTCAATGGATCTGCGATGCTGGAATACATGCCTGATGGATATGGCCTGCTGCTGGACCCGGAACTCGAACCCTGCAGCCTAATGAATCCGGATGTAACCGCAAGCGTTCTGGCGCTCCAATCATAGATCGCGGTTACGGGTAAGCTAACTGCACGAGGACGGAG
>CAXGRW010000852.1:0-2411 GCA_964012125.1 uncultured Rhodopirellula sp. | reverse complement strand
TCGTTTGGGCCTACACCAGATCCGGACATGCGGGACACGGGGACGCTGGGGATCTAAAGGACAACGGCCTCCATTCCTCCCCCGGTCGTAGCACTGAATCAAAAACAGAGAGCGGCGCTAAAAAGGTAGAAGACAATTCTGCCTCCAAAAAGAGCTGACTCTGCGGCTGGAACCAGACATCATAAAACCGTTGGTAAAGACACGCCCATCGGCGTGCCCCCCCAACATCAGTACGCCCCACGAAAAACAGAAACGCTACCGTGATTGCAATTTTCATTATTCTCTATTGCGCCGTCATCTGGTTCATTTTTCATCAATTGAAAATCAAACCACGCCCCTCCAATATTGCAGCGTCTGCGTTGACTGGTGTGCTTGCCATTGGAACGATTGTCATCCTGTGGAAGTTCTCGTCACCCATTTCAGACAATCTTGTTTCCGGGCGTTATTCGGTTCAGTTGGTGCCACAAGTGAATGGCCCCGTATCGATCATTCACGCCGAGCCTAACACACCTCTCAAAAAAGGCGTGGACAAACTATTTGAGGTTGAGCGTGATAGTTACCAATTCAAATATGACCAGGCTGTATCCGGACTGAATGCTGCTGAAAAAGGAATAGAGCAAGCTGCTGCCGGTGTGGCTTCCGCTCAGGCAGCAATCACCAAGTCAAAAGCTTCACTTGCTGCAACCGATGCTGAACTGACAGTCGCAAAGGAAACCGCGAAACTAAGCCCCGGCGCGATCAGCAAAATCAAAGTAAAACAACTGCTGGAACAAGTCAACGCAGCCGAAGCTGGCGTCCAACAGGCAGAAGCAGGCCACCGGCAGTCTGAGTTTGCACTCCTCGCTGCGAAAGACAATGCACTCAGTTTGAAGGCCAAATTGGCCGCCGCGGCTTTCGATTTGGAGCAGTGCGTTATCTATGCTCCTGCTGATGGGTATGTAACAGCCTGGACTGTCCGTGAAGGAACGATGGCTGTATCAGTGCCCTTTGCTCCGGTTGGTACCTTCATCGACACGTCCCGCGTCGTTCTTGTTGCGAGTTTCAGCCAAAGCGTGCTGAGCAATGTACAGCCGGGCGATCCTGTTGAGATCACATTCAAGACGCGACCCGGGGAATTTTTCACTGGCACGGTGGAAACCATTGTCCAGGCAACTGGCGAAGGACAATTCAGTCCAAGCGGCAAGTTAATGTCAGCGGCAGATATTGGATCGAAAGGTAAACTGGCGGTTCGTTTCACGCTTGATGATGAAGAGGTCGCAAACAGTCTTCCAATGGGCACTAGTGGCAGCGTTGCGATCTACACCGAATTTGGAAAGCCATTCCAAATCATTAGCAAAGTTGGCATGCGTATCAAGACTTGGATGTACTACATCGGCGCCATCTAAACTGTTCCCCAACGGCACCAGCGCATTCGCCTAGACGCCTTGTTACGAAACATAGTTAACATGAAAATCACTGGCTTCGAAGTAATCGACCTGCGAGTTCCAACCTCGGATCAATTGCTGGGTTCAGACCCATTTCACAAGGAGCCTGACTACTCTTCTGCTGTCCTTCAGCTCAAAACTGACACCGAGCTGCAAGGTGTATCAGTCGTGTTTACAGTGGGGGCGGGAACAGACTGGATCTGCTACGGCATACAAGACCTGTGCCAGTTGGTTGTTGACACAGAGCTGGAAGACTTTGCAGAAGCACCTTTCAAGCTCTATCAACGACTGATAGATCATCACCAACTTCGATGGTTACATGATGGCGTTTTCCGGATGGCCGCAGGCGCTGTTTTGAATGCGATGTGGGACCTATGGGCAAAGCAGCAACAAAAACCACTGTGGAAATTGCTTGTTGACCTCGATCCCGTCTTCGTCGCTGACTGCATCGATTGGCGAAATATCGAGGATGCTTTAACACGTGACGAGGCAATTGATATCCTGACACAGCGGCGTGATTCGATCGAAACCCGGCAATCAGAGATGTCAGAGATCGGTCCCAAAGCTTATTGCACCGCTGGCTGGCTTGGGCTGACGGATGATCAGATCCTCGCTACCATTCACAAACTTCAAGAACAAGGCTTTGACTCATTCAAACTGAAGGTAGGTCGAAATCAGGAGCAAGACGTCGCACGGATTAAATTCATGCGTGATGCAATTGGAATGAAATCCAACCTGATGGTTGATGCTAATCAATACTTGGGCGTTGAAGAAGCAAAGAGTTATCTCGAAGCCTTTCGTCCTTTTGACCTGAAGTGGATCGAGGAACCCATCGCTCGTGATGATGTGCTGGGCTACGTCGAGTTGGCTGAAACGTTTGCGACAGCGAGCTTTGATTTTGCGTGTGGGGAACAGGCTGCATCACCCGTCATTTTCAAACAACTGCTGAAGAGCGGGGCAATCAAATACTGCCAAATCGATGCGGTG
>CAXGRW010000851.1:0-2418 GCA_964012125.1 uncultured Rhodopirellula sp. | reverse complement strand
CATTGCACGCCCAATCACAACGCCGAAGCATGCCACAACGCCGAAGCATGCCACAGCACCGAACCATGCCACAAAGGCAAATACGACGCTGCCTGCTCTGGCGGACCGTGAGTGAATGCATCACGCACGACCATCACAGCCTCTTGAGCCCCCCCCAACAGCACCACACCTTTTGTGATCCTACGCCAGCGAATAAACTGTGCCGTCAGCGGTGGATCAGGCTGAGCAACATGACATGTCAATCAGGAAACGCTCTCAGCATGAATTTTGCTGAGCGAAGACCAGAAGATCAGCGGCACCTCGCGGGGACTGACATCATTTCAACACAGAGATGGTTCCAAGTTCCTCGCCCGCGTTGCTGAACCACTGCAGCCGTTACTGTGGCAAACATACGAGAGCCAATCCCTCGGATTACTGAGAGCCAAGCCCTCGGATTAATTACGAGAACTGGCTCTGACCGAGACAACACAAGAACGCTTACCTTCGCCCGTTCAACACGTGCACAAATCGTGTTGAGAATCGTCGGGCTCGATATCCAAACAATTCCACAACCTCCCGCTTCAACCCTAAAGACGTAACTGCGATGAAAGAACTGTTCAACCTCGACGAAGACGTGGCTGTCGTGATTGGTGGCACAGGTGAACTTGGTGGCACCATGGCAGAAGCACTTGGAGCAGCAGGTGCGAAAGTGGCTGTTGTTGGACGCAATGCTGATCGCGGTAATGCACGTGCTGGTCGCATCACGGAAAACGGAGGCGAAGCCAAATTTTTCGCAGCAGACGGTCTCAACGCTGATTCCCTTGACGAAGCCCGTCAGGAAATCGCCAAATGGTCAGGCAGCCCTGCATCCATCCTGGTAAACGCGGCAGGCGGCAACCGACCCGACGCGACGATTCCGCCTGGAGGTGACTACTGCAAACTGCCTCTCGACGCATGGCGCGATGTATTCGACTTGAATCTGGTTGGTGGTGCTTTACTGCCCAGTCAGATCTTCGGGCAAGACATGATCGATGCTGGCGTTGGCAGTGTGATCAACATCGCTTCCATGTCCGGCATGATTCCACTGTCACGAGTGGTCGCCTATTCAGCAGCAAAAGCCGCGGTTATTAACCTCACCCAATGGCTGGCACGCGAGTGGGCCACGACCGGCGTGAGAGTCAACGCAATCAGCCCGGGTTTCTTCCCCGCAGAACAAAACCGCAAGTTGCTGTTCAATGAGGATGGCAGCTACACCGAACGAGGCGGACAAATCATTGGGCACACACCGATGGGGCGTTTTGGCAAAGCGGAAGAACTGGGTGGCGTTGTCACTTGGCTGGCATGCCGCAGAGCGGCATCTTTTGTGACCGGACAAAACATCGCGGTAGATGGTGGATTTGCATCCGTCACTATCTAAGTACTGCCCCACTCAAGATTGCAGCGTGAACCTTCCTCAGCGATCACGGAGCCAGCGTGAATACCACGGAACCAGCGTGAATGCCACGGAACCAGCGCGAAGATTGCACGACTGCCATGATTCGATAGGGCACTTCAAGTCGCGCAGATGAAACACTGGACAGGGATTCGCACTTCGGGCCGACTCAGGCATTCCAGTCGCCCTTCAAACTAACACGAACATCAACCTTCAATCGACATCAATCCAAACACAGGTACAGACACATGATGGAACTTCGTAACGACGCAAAATACTCGTTGGTCATTCCCACCAGCATGGGAACACGTTTGACCCCGGTGGACCACCAACCGTTTCACTGCAGCGACACCTTCAAGATGCAGGCGACCAGTGCCGAGTCGAACGTCGGCAGCGTCTCGTCCTTCCTTGGTCTTCCCGTAAAGATTCTGACTGCCTTTGTCAAAGACAGCCCCGTCGCTCGCTTCATCAAAGATGACCTCGCTCGACGGCACATGGATTATGAGGGGCCGGAATTCGACCAGGACACACCATGGGGTGTACGTCACCAAATCAACATGGCAGATAGCGGCTGGGGAACGCGTGGCCCACGCGTTCAGAACGACCGTGCAGGCGAAGTGGGAAGGCAGCTGAACGTCAAAGATTTCGACCTGGATCGCATCTTTGCCCAAGACGGGGCGAAGATTGTTCACATGTCGGGTTTGATTGCAGCTTTGTCAGAAGACGCCAGCCAATTCTGTCTCGAGATAGCCCGCGCGGCAAAGAAGCATGGAGCGAGGATTTCATTTGACCTCAATCATCGCGCATCTTTTTGGACTGGCCGTGAGGCTGAACTATCAGCAGCATTCAAAGAGATTGCCAGCCTTTCAGATATCCTGATCGGTAATGAAGAAGACTTTCAACTCTGCCTCGATATCGCGGGACCAGAGGCTGGTGGAGAAGACATCGGTGCGAAGATCGACGGTTTCAAGGAAATGATCCAACGCGTCAAGCAGGAATACTCCGGT
>CAXGRW010000850.1:0-2418 GCA_964012125.1 uncultured Rhodopirellula sp. | reverse complement strand
AGGAAGATGCGAAGCTCGCAGACTGAAACTGTACGTTGTGCATGAAAAATGCCCGGCAAAGCGTGTGCATTGCCGAGCATTTAAGTAACGTCTCAAACTGGTGTCATGTTTGAGGAACTAGTCTTATTCCTTTTCTGCACGTGCTTTGGAAGCAGCAGCAAAGTCACCAGCAATAGCCATGATCAGCTTCTTAGGATCAATGTACTTATTGATTGCGTTGTTGACACTTTCAACCGTTGCTGCCTCGATCTGGGCGTCATGCTCAGCGTAATGAGCCATGGTTCGGTCATTAAACAAGGTTGAAAGCAGTTCGCTAGTCAGAGCACCATCACCACTTCTTCGTACGCGTGCAGCTTGCAGGTAGGCGACCTTTGCTTGGTCAAGTTCTTCCTGCGTGATGCCGTCTTTGCGAAGCCTTTCCAATTCTTCGATCATGACAGCCATGAGCTTGTCACGATTTTGAGGGTTTGTGATGGCGTAGAGGGTAAAGTCGACGCGGTTGTCTTTCGCCCGAGCCGAGATGCCACTGCGAACACCGTAAGAGAGTCCCTCTTGTTGACGCACGCGGTTGCCGAGTCGGCTGCTGAGTGATCCACCGCCGAGGATGTAATTTCCAAGCACCAACGACGCGTACTCAGGATCAGAGTCTGCGAGGTCGTATTGTTGGCTGCTGTAAAAGAAGGCGTTGGCCTTATCGGGGGTCTCGATGATGTCGAGTGATTGCTCAATTTCCGGATGGGCTTTGCGGTCGACTCGAACAAACGGTTGGTCCGTTTTCCAATCAGCCAATTGAGTATTGATGAGTGATTTAAGTTCATCAGGGTCAAAATCGCCCACAGCAGAAACTTCTCCAGCCTGATTGCTCAAAAAGCCAGCGTGCAAAGCACGGATCTCATCAATGGTGACGTTTTTGTACATGTCGATCTCTTCTTCCGCTGACATTACATAACGAACATCATCCTTGGCGTAGGGCGACAAGCTTCGTCGAACACTGCGTGGGGCAAGCGATTGCGGTTCGGTTGTGCCCTGCTGCAGATTGGTGATGATTTGCCGTCGCAGTACCTCAAGCTCATCAGCATCAAGACGTGGACGGCGAAGGACATCACCGAGTAGTTCAACGGCTTCTGGCAGAAATTCCCGCTTTGTTTTCAGACTCGCCTGCAGCACACCAATGGTGGTGCTCATCGACATCTCGATCCGCAGGCGATTGAGTTCGTCCTGCAGTTCTGTGTAATCGTACTGTTCCGTGCCACGTGCCATCAAAATTCCGAGCAGTTCGGCCGCTCCGATTTTATCTTTAAGCGTGTCACCGGTACCGAATCGTAAGGTGAGTTGCATGGAAACTGTTTCACCACGCGTTTTCTTGGGTAGGAATGCATACTCAAGTCCACCCGTTAATTTTCCACGCAGCGTGCGGTTTTCGATCGCGGTTGGCTCCGGATCAATTTGCTCTCCGGCTGCGACAGCTTCACGGCCTTTGTAGCCCTTGAGCATTGCGGCGATATCTGGAGCTTCAGGGATGCTGACACGATCCGATTCCTCACTGGGGATGAAAAGTCCCGTCGTCCGGTTGTTGCGGACAAAGTACTTCTCTGCAACTTGCTGCACCTGTTCACGAGTCAGAGACTCAATCGCGTCGCGGTACATGAAGTAAAGTCTCCAGTCACCTTGGGCAGCCCAGTCGCTGAGTGAAATGGCAATCCGGTCTGAATCGGAAGTTTCAAGTTCGCGTGCTTTCAGGATCTGCTGGACCGCGCGTTTGACCTCGGTTTCAGTTACAGGGTCATCACGAAAAGATGCTTCAACAACCTCAGTCATTTTCAGGCGTGCTTTTTCCAGCGATCCGTCGCCAGGAACTTCGGCCAAAGTCATGAACAAGCCCGGCTCGGCAAAGGCATTGGCCAATGCATAGACGCTGGTCGCAAGTTCGGTTTCAACAAGGCCTTTGTACAGGCGACCTGTCGGTTGGTCACTCAGGATGTAGACCAAGGCTTTGGCGGCCGCGTAGTCGGGGTGGCTGCCAGCAGGGATGTGATAGGCGTTGGCCACCAACTGTGTTTCGCCGACACGTCGAACGACAACAGTGCGTTCTCCGTCTTGCGCGGGCTCTGTCGTATAGGTGTCATCGAGGGGAACGTCCGGGTTTGAGAGAGCACCGAAATACTTCTCGAGATAACCGAGAGCCTCGTCCTCGTCAAACTTACCCGCGACAATCACCATCACGTTGTCGGGGCGGTAAAACTTGCGATAAAACTGCCTCAATTTGACCACTGGGACGCGTTCGATATCGCTTCGATTACCAATCGTGGTCTGGCCGTAGTTGTGCCACTCGTATGCTGCTGCCTGCACACGCTGCATCAGAACGCGGAAAGGTGAGTTTTCGCCGCTCTCGAACTCGTTGCGGACCACGGTCATCTC
>CAXGRW010000849.1:0-2421 GCA_964012125.1 uncultured Rhodopirellula sp. | reverse complement strand
TCAAGGTCTGGGAAATGGATGGCAGAATTGCGGCCGGAAAGTGCCACCTGCAACTGCTCAAAATAAAAACCCAGCAACGACTCCTGCTGCCGGGCCGCTGCCTCGTCGCTGAGACAACTGCTGATGAAGTAAGCAACATCCTTCATTCCACAGCCGCGTCCCACGTACTGAAAATCAACGGCAGCCACACGATCGGGCTCGCCTTCGGAAAAACAGAAGTTCGCAACTTTGGCATCACCGTGCACAAGACTCTGGTACATCGCCTCATTCAATCGTCGATCAATCATTTCGGCAGAATTTTTGAGACGACCCTCAGGCATCGCATCAAGTTCATCGGGCCGCGTTTCCAGATGCCAATACGTGCCGGCGGGCCACAACCCGGCTGCAGGATTTCCCATGAACGTGGCATGGAAATTCGCAAGCCAGAAAAGGCACGCATGAATATCCTGCTGATCAACGTGACTCTTCCTTCCATCGAATCCCTGAAAGTTCAGGTCCGCCATGACGATTACCCAACCGCCCTCGCCTTCGATCTCGTCGGCAGCGAGAAACCTGGGAACCTGACATCGCTGTTTACATTGCCCAGAAAACTCCTCGTAAAACGTTTTCTCGACCTGATAGGACCGGACTTTACGTTGATGCGAAATATCGCTCGCCCATCCTCGGGGATTCGCACGGGCACGAGAAATGTCAATGTGCTTGATGACCACAGGAACGTCAGCATCACCGCGTTGCGATTGCATGCCGCACAATGCGGCACGCTGAATGACACCGTATCCACTCCACAAACTCTGAATCACATCGCCAAGCACGACCGATTCAGCACCGGTAATTCGACAAATGGTTTCAGCGAGCGTGTTCACAAGCGGCGTCTGCAAAGAGTAATTTTCATGTCCCAATTCTCATCCAATGCTGTGAAATTCGCAAAGGGGGCAAAATCGAAAAACCGGTAACCTGTCACGAAATCTCTCAGGTAGACTTCGCGCCAGACTTCCTTTGGAACCCCGCCACAGGCTTGCTCCAATCTGTTTGCCATCAGTCACCAGGGTGTATCGACTTCGCCCAGCGTCTTGAGAGGGCGGTCGGTTAGCAGCAATGAAAAACCGGCAGCCTTGGCACCATCAACCGCCGCGGCTTTCGCTCTCTGGTTCCTTGCATATTCGATGACAAACACAGGCTTATTTGCTTCCACTACTTTGTTCAAGAAACTCAGACGGTAATGGACTTCGGATTTCTTTTGCGGGCGTTTACCGTTGGTAAAAACATCTTCAGCCCCAATCGCATCAATGAGACCAAGGTAGCCCTTGGACTCGACCAAAGCTTCACCGTTTTGAGGAATCAACCAACGAGATTCGCCTCCATGATTCAGTACCTTGCGAATCCTTGATACCCATTGGACCATGTCTTCCCGATACGTATTTCCAGTCTCCGGGTTGGGACGATGGTCAATCCAATCGTCAGAGCGGGCGTCGTATTCAAAGAACTCAAACGCGTCGATGATATCTAAATACACACCGTCAAATCCCTGTTCAATAATCAACTGCACCTCCTTTAAAATGATCTCCTGCCATTGCGGGTCCCAATACTTGACTTTGTAGTTCCCTTCCCAGTCGGGATTTTCGGCATTCAAAAATCCTGGTGCGTTCAAATCAGGCGAACCATCTTTGTCAGCATCCCACTGTGCCTTCCAATACGGCCGATAGTCCTCCGCCTCACCTACCGACAGATAACAGACCACCATTCGGTCTGCTTTACCCTTGCGTATCGCATCCAGCTCTCTTTTTGTCCAACGCGTCGTCCCATCGTAGACTGCGTCAATCACAATCAAATCACGATCTGATCGGGTCAATTCCTGAACAGCCGCGACTTGGCTCTTGGCAAGTTCGTCAGCTTGCAACACGTACCCCAATGACTTCAGCAAAGTTGCATTCGACGATATCTGCTGACCGAATGCGGCCAAAGACGAACCAACAATCAAACCTGCTGCGATCAATGAAACTTTTGCACGCATCTTTGCAAATCCCCAACCTGATTAACTGGTCACCCTGACAAGGTTA
Source organism: uncultured Rhodopirellula sp. (assembly GCA_964012125.1). GTDB lineage: Bacteria > Planctomycetota > Planctomycetia > Pirellulales > Pirellulaceae > Rubripirellula. The sequence continues at coordinate 364 of CAXGRW010000849.1, read as the reverse complement.
CCTGTGGCTAAAACAGTAGCTGACTGCGGGAAGCCAGGAACCATTCAAAGTGAGCATCTTACATTAACCCAATCGCTCCTGGTCGAACCGCCAACCCATCTCTGCAAACCGGAACAGTCGAAATCGAGAAACCTGCCACCGGGACACTCTTCATCACATGTGAACCCATGTGTCATTGCAACCAACCAATAGGTTTCTCACGACTGCAAGATATTGATTCAGGTCAATGACGCTCGGCCAAAAAGCACAACACAAAAGACTGAAACCGACGACTCAGAGCGTCTGGGTTCATGGCACAACGCATTGAAACGCCACAACGCTGGTCCGGCACGTGACGCGGTGAATGCGAGCATGCAAGTGTGGG
>CAXGRW010000848.1:0-2426 GCA_964012125.1 uncultured Rhodopirellula sp. | reverse complement strand
CTAGGTGTCAGTGCTTGGTGGGCGGCTGTTTCCCCCAGTCCACAGACTACGGTTAACATGCAAGAGATAGAGAATCGCATGTATGAAGCAGCGCTCGCTTCAGGAATGGTCACTGAGAATGTAGAGAAACGCACGGAGACGACTGAGGAAGGTGCCGAAATTGTCGCGACTGAGCAATCTGCTGCTGATTGATCGAAAATAGAGAGAACACGGCTTCTACTGAAGCCCACGTACAAAGATAGATTTCACAGAGACAACAACGGTAATAGTCATGGCACAGCATCGCGTCGTAGTCATTGGTGGTGGTTTGGCAGGTCTCTCTTCGACGATGAAGCTCGCCGAATTGGGAGTACAGGTCGATTTGCTCAGTTTGACACCTGTCAAACGCTCGCACAGTGTCTGTGCCCAAGGCGGCATCAACAGTTGCAATGATCAAACACGGCAACTGGGCGATGACGAGTGGAAACACTTTGACGATACCGTGTACGGAGGTGACTTTCTCAATCATCAACCTCCAGTGAAGGAGATGGCCTATTGGGCCCCCAAAGTGATCGATTTGATGGATCGCTTGGGCGTACCCTTCAACCGGACTGGCGAAGGCTTCATTGATCGACGACGTTTCGGCGGAACACTCTACAAGAGGACAGCATTCGCAGGGGCCACCACTGGCCAGCAACTCCTGTATGCCTTGGACGAGCAAGTACGAAGACAGGAAAGCCAAGGACGCGTTAACAAGTATGAGTTCTGGGATTTCCTGGGACCAATGCTGGACGAGTCAGGCCGATGTCGGGGCGTGGTTGCGCAAGACATGGTTTCGATGGAAATGCGAGCATTTCCCGCTGACGCCGTTGTTGTTGCAACAGGTGGTTGTGGCCTCGTCTACGGGCGAAGCACGATGAGCGTCTTCTGCACCGGCAGTGCATCGAGTCGATGTTTCCAGGCCGGAGCAAAATACGGCAACGGAGAGTTCATTCAGGTTCATCCCACTGCGATTCCTGGCAGCGACAAACTGCGGCTGATGAGTGAGTCGGCACGAGGAGAGGGCGGTCGAGTTTGGGTTCCCAAAAAGCCGCAAGACATGCGGACACCTCGAGATATTCCCGAGGGAGAGCGTTACTACTTCTTGGAAGAGCGATATCCCGAGTACGGCAATCTGGTACCACGTGATATCGCGACCCGCGAGATCTTCGACATTTGTGTCAACGATGGGTTGAGCATCGAGACGGATCGCATGAGTGTGTATTTGGATCTGACGCATATTCCCAAGGCGGAGCTGGATCGAAAACTCGGGGGTATCCTCGAAATTTACGAGAAGTTCCAAGGGGTTGATCCACGGCTCGAGCCGATGCGAATCTTCCCCGCTGTCCACTACAGCATGGGTGGCTTGTGGGCTGATTACGCGAAGAGCGCTGACGGTGGTCTTTTGGCGGGGGCACCGCAGAATCATATGACCAGCATTGAGGGCCTGTATGCCATCGGTGAGTGTGATTATCACTACCACGGCGCCAATCGCCTGGGAGCCAACTCACTGCTGTCCTGCATCTTCACCGGGCTCTTCACAGGAGCGTCGATTCTGAACTTTGCCAAGGACCAAGCGTCCGGTCACGCCGATGTGCCAAGTTCGTTGAAGGACTCGGCAATCAAGACGCAGCAGGATCGGCACAGGAAACTGCTCAACGGCGACGCCAACAACGACGAGAACCCATATCTCATCCACCAGGAACTAGGGGATGTCATGACCCGCGTGGCGACCGTGGTTCGCCGTAATGACCAACTGACCGAAGCGATCGGCAAAGTCAACGATTTGCATGAGCGAGCAATGCGAGTCAGTTTGTCGGATACAGGCAACTGGTCAAATCAAAACGTCATCTTTGCCAAGTCGGTGCAGGATATGTTCCCAGTCGCAAAGACAATTCTGCAGGGAGCTCTGCAGCGTGACGAGTGCCGCGGTGCACACTACAAGCCAGACTTCGAAAAGCCGTCGCTGACTGCAGAAGACCCTGTCGAACGGCGTCAGCAGGCCGAGAAGTGGTGCGATGATTTCGAAGAAAACAATCGCAAATATCTGAAAAGTACCGTGGCGAGCTGGACCGCTGGCCAAGCGATGCCGAGTTTGGCTTACGAGGAGGTTGATACCTCCTTGATCCCGCCGCGACCTAGATTGTACGGGCTAGTCGGTGCTGAAGTTATCGAGCAGGTTTGGGGCGAGAGAGCTGCTGCGAAGAGTGGCAATGAGGCTGTCGCTGCAGGTTGACGCTACAGGATCGGTTGCTGTAGCAGGCTAAAGACGAACGATGCGGATGAGACAGCAGCGTCCGCGAATGGCACGGTTTGCCGCTAGAGAGATTGCTGTAACGAAATGATCAGATTCACTACTAGATTAAGCAGGATCGAAGGATGATTGCCCTCGAACCAGGACAAAAACG
>CAXGRW010000847.1:0-2432 GCA_964012125.1 uncultured Rhodopirellula sp. | reverse complement strand
GACGTGGCGATTCTGTTGTATTGAGCGGCCAGACGGCATGAAGTGGACAATGGCAAGATGGGGGGGTGGCGATGAATCTGGCTGAATTCGTGTGACCGCGTTCGCCGTTTTGGGTGTTACAGTGCTTTGTCGAATCGTCCGTGGGTTCATTCAAAAAAGAATGAGCTGATGTCAACACATCAGTCGCGACGTTGATTTACAATGCGTGTCCTTCCAGTTTCGAGGTGCGCGATCGGTTCTCATCGAGACGCTGGCAACAGTCACGCACTCCCATCCTTCCTTCCTCCGATGTTCTTTGGCTTGAATCATGACAAATATCACTCGCCATTTTCTTGTTCTTTTTAGTTGTGTGGTGAGCACTGTGATTGCGCCGTGTGCAATATCGGCGGCTGAACCTTGGTCCCGTTTTCACGGGCCAAGAGGGCAGGGTTATGTTGACGGCAGTGTTTTGCCGGCTTCGTGGTCCGAGTCCGATTATGTTTGGACACATGACCTCGGGTCACGGGATGTGGGATCACCTGTCGTTCATGGCGGCAATGTGTTTTACCTGCTGTCGTTCTCGAATGAGAAACAAATCGGGGTCCAGTCAATCGAGCTTGCAACCGGGAAACTGCGATGGACCCGGAAGTTTGATCAGCCGTCCCATCACTTGCATAAACGAAACACATTTGCATCCAGTACACCGTTCGTGGACGACGATTTCGTGTTCGTTGCCTGGTCAGAGCCGCAACACACCTACTTGAAGTGTTTCGACCATCAGGGAGAAGAGGTTTGGTCACGTGATTTTGGTAGCTGGCAGTCTCAACATGGTTTTGGCACTTCGCCGGTCGTTTATGGGGATTCAGTGCTACTGTTCAATTCACAACAAGCCGATCAGCTTAAGCCAGGGCAATCTGCTGGAGCGAGCCGCATGATCTCGGTAGATCGAAAAACAGGCACAACGCAGTGGGAGACCGGCTTAGCGACAACGCGTTCCTGTTATGGTGTTCCGGCAAGATTTGAATATGAGGGCAAGGCGCAGATCGTTGACGCGAACACGGGGAATGGCATGTTTGGTCTTGATCCAAAGACTGGCCGCATGCTGTGGAATCTTGATGTGTTTGAAATGCGATGTTGCAGCACGCCATTGGTGGTGGGTGACTTGGCAATCGCGTCAAGCGGCAGCGGTGGGGGTGGGAATCATCTCGTCGCCGTGCGGATTCCCAAGCAGCAAGGTGAGCAGCCTGAGCAGGTTTATCGACTTGATCGCGGGGCACCTTATGTTCCAACGCCCGCGTTAAGGGGAGACCGGCTATTCATAGTGGATGATAAAGGTATCGCTAGCTGTGTGGCGGTCAAAACAGGGGATGTGATATGGTCGAAACGGGTTGGCGGTAATTTCAGTGCATCACCGGTTGTTATTGGCGATCGTTTGCTGCTTATCAATCTTGATGGAAAGGCCACCGTATTAAACGCGGGCGATGATTACAGACAACTTGGAAGCTTTTCATTGGGTGCACCCGTTGGGGCGACTCCGGCGTTGGTAGATGGATACTTGGTATTGCGTGTTGGAGAACGCTTGGTTTGCCTTCGCACGAAATAGCTGTAATGCCTGCACAGCATTTGGTGTGCTGAGCGAAAATTTATGATGCGGGCGGTCAACGTTTGACTGTAACGCGGGACGAGGACAACAAGCCTGCCGTTTATCCGGTGGGCTGTGAAACATTTGTTGAAAAATTATGAGTACGAAAAAGTCGGGTGGCGTGAATCGAATCGTGCGTTATTTCCTCGCCGGTCTGTTTGCGATACTACCGTTGCTGATCACGGTCATCGCAATCACTTGGACGCTTGGATTTCTTGGGCAGTTGGTAGGTCCAGATACATTTCTCGGAAATCAGCTCAGTAAGATCGGTCTGAATTTTGTAACGAATCCCATTGTTGCCTACGGGATCGGTTGGATTGGTATCTGCATTGGGACGCTGATTCTTGGGTTCCTCGTTGAGTCTGGGATGCGGGGGCTGTTCTCAAAAGTTACCGAAGCGATTGCCAAAAGACTGCCGTTGGTGGGGAAGGTTTACGACACGTCCAAGCAGTTGGTTGACATGCTTGACACTGGCGGAGACGACAAGCTGAAAGGGATGGGAGTCGTTTATTGCACGTTCGGGGAAAAAGGAGGCGTTGGAGTGCTGGCTCTTTTGCCCACACCAGAGCCGATCAAGATCAACGACAAGCAATTTTACGTGGTTCTCGTTCCCCAATCTCCGGTCCCGATCGGCGGTGGATTGCTGTTCATGCCCTTGGAAGCGGTGGAACGTGTAGACATGTCTGTTGAAACGTTGATGTCGATTTATGTTTCGATGGGGGTCACTGCTCCGGGCATGATGAAAGACTCGGAATTGGAAGAGGCAAAGGCGATTGCCGCTGCCGCGAAAGCATCGACAAAGACTGATAAC
>CAXGRW010000846.1:0-2437 GCA_964012125.1 uncultured Rhodopirellula sp. | reverse complement strand
GGACGCTATCTGTCGTGCCACACAAGTCAGTGGTTCGCCAACGATAGTTGCCCGTGCTGTTGAAGAACATTGTTGAGGAGAGGTTGGGCTTAGGGGGTTTTGCCTGCTTCATTGTGTGGAATCGTCGCCCAACGCTGATTCGCGCTGACCTTGTTCTATCATTGTGGATCGGTGTCCTGTGACGCAGCAGTGAACGCGGGGAAGTCGCTGCGTCTTCGTTGTTAATGGCTCGATGAAGCATTACCTGCTCGGTAAACGGTGAATGCGGATCGTGCTTGTACTTGCGGGAAATGACCAAAGTGAATGTAAAAACGGTGCTAATCAGCTAGCTTTCTGATAGCTGCTAAAATCGTTTTGCTGCCGAATCGTGTAACGAAAGCATTTTGCATTGGTGCCGGCTTGCTCATGGGGCTGCTGTTAAACTTTCCATGTTTTCAGAGTCATGTTTTTTCCGTGGATGGCCCCCTCCCCAATCTGCAAAACGAATGTTGCCCGAGTTCCCAAGCGTTTAGGTCGGGCTACCGTTATCCTGTCAGCAGGAGTCGTCTGGGGTGTCTCGAGCAATTGATCCGTCCACTTGGATAATCCGTGCGCTTTGAAAATCTGCACAGGGCTGGGGACGGATAGGGAGGCACTCACTAAAGCAGTGAAAGTGCATTTGCGTAAGTTTGATTATTATGAGGTTAATTGAGGGTGAACAAGATAAAGATCGTAACGATGATTCTGCATCAGCACAGTCAATTCCCGCGAGTGTTGTGTTGGTTGGCGGTGGTGATACTGGCAACACCTTTGTGGGTCTCGGCTGAAGCGGTCGTTTCAGCTGCAGAGACCATGCCCATCAGGTTTGCTGCTTCCGGAAAATTCAAGATGCTGTATGACGCGAGGCAGCGACCGCAGGCAATTTGCCTTGCCGGAAAAGTTTTTGTGGTGTTCAACGGCAAGGCGACTCCGACCAGAAATGAGAAGGGAAACGCCTTTCCGATGTTGGCCATCTACGATCTCGAATCGCGCACCTTCGCACGGCCAGTGAAGCTAGCCGACGTGTCCAGTTCAGACCATCACGACAGCCCAATCATTTGGGCAGACCGGGCAAACCATCTACATGTGTTATATGGATGCCATAAGTCTCCAGGAGTGCATCTGGTTTCAGAACACCCAGTCACGAGAACCAGTGAAAAAATTTTGTGGCAGCAAGGTAGTCAGATTGCATCAAAAATGTCTTACCCCTGTGTGTTTCGTATGAGGGGAAACAGTGATCTGATCTATTATCGAACCGATGGTCACACCAGTTCCTGGACCTATCGCGTTACGAAGGATAATGGATTGACATGGATAGGGCCTGCTGTTGATGTCACCGATCTTGACTCAAAAGGTCGTTTGGATTGGTCTTCTTATCAAACGAAAATTCCTGGGAAAGATCGTCGATACTTGCACGTGGGATACACCGACTACGACGACAATAAACACGATTTCGATCCTCAGCGTTTCTTCAACCCAAAGTACAACGCGCTCGTGACAAACGAGTGGAAGTATAATCTCTCGTACCTACGGATCGATCCAGAAACTGGGACGGTGTGCAATTCGGATCAGGTCCCGCTGCTAACGCCGGTCGATATCGCATCGTCAAAAAAGCTTTGCGAAATCTGGGATACACAATGGCGTGGTGCCGGAGTGCCACCCGCGGTTGCTTTGGACGAGCGAGGTGCGCCAGTGTTTCTGCATGTCCTATCTGAGGATTCGATAAAAGAGCATGCTTATTTTTATGTCCGTAAGGTGGCTGGAAGCTGGCTGAAAACACGCATCACGAGTTCGACGCATCAGTGGAATAGTGGGCATCTGGTTTGCGATAAACAGGGAGTTTTGCATGCCTTTGTCGTTGTCGGTGATAAGTATCTTTCAGGAGGGTACATGGACCGACACGGTGGTGGGCAGATTGAAGAGTGGACGTCTTCTGATCAAGGACATACATGGAATAGAAAGCGACTGTTTTCTCCCTCTGGTGATCAATATGACGGATGGAAATTTAATAATGTTCAGCCTGTGTTGAATGCCGATGGTGGTGTATTGGATGGCATGTGGATTTTCTACGGTTGGAAGGACGCATCCATGCCTGATGCCAGCGCGTTCTTAGTTGACGAGACGAGCAAGGGTGACCATTAGAATGGGTATACGAAGCTATTTTGGGCTAGGTAACGCGCAACAGGTTGTGCTGTTGCGACTGATTGTTGCTGTTTGTGCGGTGTACGTCAGTTGTGACCGTGGCGGATGCGTGTTTGCTCAGGGGCTCGGTTTACAAGGGAAGAGCATTCGTGGTGGCCAGGCCGCAGCAATACCGCCTGTAGAGGTTGAGTTGGAACCTGGAAACGTTGCGGCTGCCGTATCGCAATCACCACAGGCTTCGGATTCAGTGGCTTTGCTAGAGGTACCCAAGGTGTCG
>CAXGRW010000845.1:0-2444 GCA_964012125.1 uncultured Rhodopirellula sp. | reverse complement strand
AGCTTGTTTTCTTGGAATGTGGTGGCGATTTTGCAGAGGTGTCGCTCCTTTCACGCGTTTGTTTCTGTCGATGGTCTGAGTTGCGATTTGTGTCGCGGAAAGACGCATTGTCAGATTTGTCATTGTCATGGTCACTTGAGCGAACCGAACGCAAATTTTCCCGTAGGAACGGGGTACCTCAATCAAGGGAAGAAAAATGTCGAATGCAACTGAATCAAATCAAGACCCGATGGCCTTGATCAATCTTGAAATTCAACAGGCGTGTGCTCCGTTTCAGCGTCTGATTGGCGAGGTGGGTAAAACGATTGTGGGTCAGGAAAAGCTGATTCATCGAATGCTGGTCGGTTTATTGGCCAATGGGCATTTGTTGATCGAAGGTGTTCCTGGTTTGGCAAAGACGACGGCTGTCGCTTGCCTTGCCAAAGCAATTCGTACTGACTTTCAGCGGTTGCAATTCACACCTGACTTGCTGCCGGCTGACTTGATCGGAACGCAGGTGTATCGGCCGCAGACGCAGGAGTTTGTGGTGCAGAAAGGGCCGGTGTTCTCCAACCTGATTTTGGCCGATGAAATCAATCGTGCTCCGGCAAAGGTCCAAAGTGCCTTGCTTGAGGCGATGCAAGAGCGTCAGGTCACCATCGGTGGCGAAACCTTCCCCTTGCAGGAGCCGTTCCTGGTCATGGCGACCCAGAATCCGGTGGAGCAGGAAGGGACTTATCCGTTGCCTGAGGCTCAGGTAGACCGTTTCATGTTAAAAGTGATTGTGGAGTATCCGAGTCGAGATGAAGAAATCGAGATTTTGGATCGTATGTCTCGCACAAAAGTGAAGATGGATGTTGAAGCAGTTGCTACGCCCGCCGACATCCTAACCGCTCGCGAGCTCGTGGATCGAATTCACGTGGATCGAAAGATTCAGGAATACGTGGTCGACATCGTAATGGCGACACGGAAACCATCGGCTTACAACTTGGCGTTGGACGAGCTGATTGAATTCGGAGCATCACCTCGCGCGACGATCAATTTGACTCTGGCGGCTAAGGCGAACGCTTTCCTTGATGGACGAAGTTATGTGACACCTCAAGACATCAAGTCGATGGCCATGGATGTATTAAGGCATCGGGTTGCTGTGACCTATGAAGCGGAAGCGGAGGAGAAGACATCGGAAATGTTGATCGAGCAGATTCTCAACACGGTTCCCGTTCCTTGATTTTGAGTTTCGAGATCGTGTGTGCGAAAGGACAATGTCATGATTCCACGCGAAATGATGCGGCGGATACAGCGTATCCAGATTCATACCTCCCACGTTGTTGATGACCTGCTAGCGGGTCAGTGGCATTCTGCCTTCAAAGGACGAGGGATCGAATTCGAAGAGGTACGCCCCTACCAGCCAGGCGATGATGTTCGAACGATCGACTGGAACGTCACCGCCAGAGCTGGCGAGCCTTTCGTAAAACTATTCCGCGAGGAGCGTGAACTGTCCGTGATGCTGCTGGTAGACTTGAGTGCATCTCAGGACTTCGGGACAAATCTGCAGACGAAACGCGAGTTGATCACCGAACTCGGAGCGACTCTCGCCTTCAGTGCGATTAAGAATAACGATAAGGTTGGGCTATCACTTTTTACCGATCAGATCGAGAAGGCGGTTCCTCCTCGAAAGGGGAAACGGCATGTGCTCCGCTTGATCCGCGAACTGTTGTACTGCCAGCCCATGGGGCGGGGAACACACCTGAAGGCAGCATTGGATCATCTGCACCGTACTGCTTCACAACGTACGGTGGTGTTTTTGATCAGTGATTTTCAGGATGCCGGGTTTGAGAAGACATTGCGGATCACTCGCAAGAAGCATGATGTGATCCCGGTCATGGTGAACGACCAACGGGAACTTGATCTGCCCAACGTAGGGTTGCTGCGTTTGCGAGATCCAGAGTCCGGGAACATGGTCACGATCGACACTGCCAGTCGGCGGCATCGAGATGAGTTCCATAAGTTGCAAGTCGCAGAAGCGGAAAAGCGTGATGCGATCTTTCGGCGTTTGAAAATGAACCCCATTCGTCTGGCAACGGGCGAAGATTATGTTGAGCCACTAAAGCGTTTTTTCCATCGTCGAGAGGCCGAACGTTGAGAACTACTGATCGCCTCATTGCCGGACTTGCCGTTCCGTGCTTGCTGCTGTGCCTTATGCCGCTGCAGGCAAGCATGGCCGCAAATGCATTGCCTCAAGACTCTGCTGCAACCGTGCCGCAGCGTTTTGAATCCACCGACTCACCCATCTCTGTGATGGCTGAGATTGTGGCTTCAAAATCGCAAGTCGCGGTCCCGATGCGGTATTCTGTGACCATTGATGCGCCACGGGGGACAACAGTAGTTTTGCCCCCGATCGCTGGCGTGTCTATCAACGAGACAGATAAACTGTCGATTGTGGATCAGCCTCTGGGCGACTTTTT
>CAXGRW010000844.1:0-2453 GCA_964012125.1 uncultured Rhodopirellula sp. | reverse complement strand
TCGCTATAGTCCATCGCGGTCTCTTTGATGGAACCCAGAATGGCTAGGCGATAGCCACTGTTGTGGTTCTCGACGTTGGGCCACATGACTCCGGGTGTGTCCAGCAGAGTGACGCCGTCCCCAATTGGAACGCGTTGTTGTTGTTTCGTCACCGCAGGTGTGTTGCCAGTTTTGGCAAGCTTTCTGCCAGCAAGCACATTGATCAGGGTCGACTTGCCCACATTGGGGATGCCAGCCACCATGACGGTGACTGTCCGCCCTTCGCGGTGGGGAACCATGCGTGCTGCTGCATTTTTGAGACGCCGGATCGTGGGGATATCTTCGGTGGTGACTGAGCGTGCCCGGATATTCGGTTGCTGGCCAAGAAATTCAACCCACTGGTCTGTTCGTGTCTCGTCGGCCAAGTCGCTTTTGGCCAAAACCTTCAAGCAGGGCTTATCACCTCGAAGTTCCTCCAGCATTGGATTCTCGCTGGAATACGGAATACGTGCATCAAGCACCTCAATCAGCACGTCAACCTTAGGAAGTGCGGCTTGCATTTCTAGTCGGGCTTTGTGCATGTGCCCGGGGAACCATTGGATAGCCATACGGTCTACAACTGATTGGGAGTTTGTGACGTGGGTACCGTAGTGTCTCTGCTGAAGTGCATTCTGCGAACCCCCTCGGAAACGCGTGATGGGAGAGGATGCTGGCTTGTTAAGACGCCAACGGTTGGGGAACGCAGGAATGCTATCCGAAAAGCACAGTTTTTACGTGTTTATGAGGTGTGTTATCCCTCATTTGAGTTGCAACCCGGGACTGCTCGTTCTTAGCTTCCAAAGCGTACCACCAGCGGTGACAAATAGACTCTTGCCGTCACTGTCACCAAAAGCGCAATTGGTGGTTTCGTCACGAGGGATCGGTGCAAACGTTAGAAGTTTTCCGGCGGGGCTGAAAACATAGATTCCTGCGGTTGGTTTGGTTGCTGTTTCCTGAGGTAGGTTGGGCCTGTTTAATCCTGCTGCCACGTACAAGCGTCCTGCTTGGTCCAGTTTCATGCCGTCGGGGCCACGTGTCGTGCCCCAATCGTGGATCAGAGTTTGGGAAGTGGAAACCACAGTACCATCTGGGCTCATCTCAAACCGCCATAATTTGCGACTGCCACCAGGCCCGTTGTTGTTGTCTGCAACAAACAGGTATCGGTCGTCCGGCGTCATGATCAGGCCATTGGGACGGTCAACCTCGTGTGTGATAATGCGGGCCACGGTTCCGTCGGGATCAATTCGATAAACTCCTTCGACGTGTTTGCCGGTTGGGTCACGCATCTCCATTCCAGATCGGTCACCGTATTGAGGATCCGAAAAGTAGATCCGATTCCGGGAATCAATCGTTAAATCATTTGGTTGGTTGAACCTGCTACCGTCGTATGAATTCGCTAGCACCGTGATGGTCCCATCCTTATTTGTGCGAGTTATTCTTCGCTTGCGATTCTCGCACACGATGAGACGACCGGAACGGTCGAACAGCAGGCCATTGGATCCCGCGTCTTTGCGATGCACCGAGGCTTTACCAGCCAGGTCGAGCCGATTGATGTTCCCTTCTCCACTGGTTAAGAGTCCAAGTTTCGGGTGCCAAACGGGGCCCTCGCCAGCACCAGAGCTGAGAACTAATTCCGGTTTGCTCGTAAATACTGGAGGCTCCGCGACAGCTAAGTCTGGCGCAATCAGGAAGGCCGCAATCACTGCCAGCGTTGATAAGGAATGAACAATCATTTCGTGTTTGAGTCCCAGTTGGGTTACGCGGGTTTTCAATCGTCCTGACGGTAGTTTACTCAATGCTGATTCGTAAGTGGTTTCAGCGGTGGCTACCGTTTCGGGATCAGCCAACTTGTTCTATGGTAATGACAGGCAACAGGGCGTGTGATGTGGTGGATACGCATCATGGGAATTGGACAGCAATGGGTTTTCACCGCTTAGGCCGGATATTCTTCTCGGAATACAGATTGAGCAATGGACGAAAAGACGCTTTATGAGCAACTTGGAGGTGCCGAAGGCGTACGTGCTTTGGTGGACCGCTTCTACGAGCTGATGGACCAGTTGCCAGAGGCAAAGGGAATCCGTGATTTGCACCCAGCAGACCTGACTGGTTCTGCCGACAAACTTTACAAGTTTCTGAGTGGGTTTCTCGGTGGTCCGCCTTTGTATGTCAACGAATTCGGACACCCGCGATTGCGGGCGAGACATCTGCCTTTTCCAATCGGCGTAAGCGAACGTGATCAATGGGTGCTGTGCATGGAGACGGCACTGCAGGAGCTGGTAGCGTCCGATACGCTTCGCGCAACATTGGTCAGCTACTTTCAGCGTACGGCCGATCACATGCGCAATAGCGACGTCTAGCAAAGTCGTGTTTCAGGCTCGGATATATTTCCACCAAAGGTAAATGAAAATACGCGCATCACTTTCCAGGGGCGCGAA
>CAXGRW010000843.1:0-2456 GCA_964012125.1 uncultured Rhodopirellula sp. | reverse complement strand
ATCGCGAGCACATTCGCAAAACCTGATTACATCCGGTTGCATCCGTATTTTCTGCCGCACTCGCTGGTACTACCGCAGAACTCTTCGGCTTCACCATGCCACTCACCGATGAAAAAAAATCCCTTTCGGTCCTCACCTTGGACCCGTTTCATGGGGGCAGCCATCGCCAATTCACCGAGTGCCTCGCAAATACAAGCCAACATCACTGGCATGTCATCACTGGCAAACCGGTTCACTGGAAGTGGAGAATGCGTTCCGCCCCGATCGACTTTGTTCACCGAACTCGGGAATTGGTCGCGACAGTCGGCTACCCTGATGTCCTGTTCTGCACCGACATGCTGGACCTGCCCGTCTACCTCGGGTTGTTAGGAGACAGCCGAATCCAACAAATGCCCAAGGTCCTGTATTTTCATGAGAACCAGTGGACCTACCCCGTCTCACCCAACAAGAAGGTCGACAACCATTTCGGGTACACGAACTTGCTGTCAGCCATGACAGCTGACGAAGTGTGGTTCAATTCACAGTTCCACCTTGATGACTTCATCAAAGGTAGCAGCAATTTTCTGAAACAAATGCCTGACACGCGAGACCTGCATTCACTGGACGCACTAGAGGCGAAAGCACGAATCATCCCACCCGGCTTCTCACCTCCAACTGAACTGTCACCCGTGTCAGCCACCCGCTCAGATACTGCGATAGGCCCAAAGCATCGTTTACCCGACACGAAACTGCAGCCTGGCGAGCAAGTCGCTGAGGAAATGGCTCATGCCAAAGTCGCCCCTCAGATCACGGTGGGCTGGGTTTCGCGATGGGAATACGACAAATGCCCCGAAGAATTCGTGACATTCTTGCGTATGCTTACGGACGCAAATCTCGATTTCAAACTCATTTTACTCGGAGCGAGACCACGCCATCCCGTTCCACAATTGAAGGAAATCAACGAAACGTACAAGGCCCAAATCATCCACGATGGCTTCGCAAAGGATCTGAAAGATTACTGGCGGTTACTTGGTCAAATGGACGTTGTGGTATCGACCGCCAACCACGAATTTTTTGGTATCGCCATTTGCGAAGCAATCTGGGCAGGTGCGATCCCAATCGTTCCAGACAAACTCAGCTACAGAGAACACATCCCCGAGAGCTGCCGATACCAAACACTGGATGACGCTGTCAGTCTGGTAGCAAACTACACATCAACCGCCGCGCGAAGCCACCAAAGCAACCTGTGCAAACAGCACATCGAACCGATGCAGACCAGTGGCATCATCAAACAGATTGATGCTCACCTCTTGGAATTGGCAGCTAAGTGATCTGCTTAGCCACCCCATGCTGATTGATTCGCGTAAGGGACGACATCCGTCAATTATTCCCTTTACTTGACCTGCTCACCCATCCGAGCTGCCAGTTTCTTCAAGGTTTCACTGGCATCGTTTTCCAACAACTTTGCTTGAATCAAATGTGTCTGCGACGGGTCATTCCAGGCAACATCCAATGCATCTTCAAACTCGCCTTCCGTGGAAACGAGATGCCCCACCCCGCCGCCGTACACGTTTAACAGTTCACAATAACTCCAACGATTGATCTCGTTGTATTTCCAGTCACCCGCGTGCAAATAGCGTTCGGTGCCATACCCATGGTTATCCAATAGAATGATCACGGGAGCATGCCCATTTGCAATCAAAGTGCTGAGTTCCTGACCAGTCATCTGAAACGCACCATCACCCACCAGCACCACAACACGGTGTTTGGGCCGGGCAGTCGCCGCGTCTAAGGCAGCTGGAACACTAAATCCCATCGATGTGTAATACGCTGGACTCAAGAACTCACCACGGTCATGGATGGTAAGTTCGGTAGCAGCGAACAAGGAATCGCCCACGTCTGCAACGACGATGGATTCCGAGTCAATCCGCCGATTCAAAGCCGCCATCATTCGACTGGTTCGAAGCGGTTGCTCCGTATCACTGTCACCCGTCTGTTCTGGTTCCCAACTGGAGGTTAGCGAAGCGGGGATAGCACGTTTCACCGATTTCAAGTCGGTGCCAGGGAGCCCCTCGATATATTCTTTTAAGCCCACATGATGATAGTGGTGATGCGAGATCCGGAGTTCCTCGCTCGTTGCGTAAACACAACGATCAGGATCGAGCTTCGCTGTATAAATACCGAGATTGATGTCACTCAGAAAAGCCCCCAACATCAACACCAAGTCACTGTCCTCAACAAACCGCGTCACTTCTGCATTGCCGATCGCACCTTCATACAGACCAATGAACAGCGGATGGCGCTCGCTGACGACGCTTTTCCCAAGCATCGTTGTCGAGATTGGTATCTCGCAAGACTCTGCAAGCTTCAGCAACTGATCCTGTAGCCCAAACCGATGGATTTCTACTCCCGCTAGAATGACCGGTTTCTTAGCAGCCGCGAGACGTTCGCGTGTTTCCACAATTGCTTCGGCAGTC
>CAXGRW010000842.1:0-2464 GCA_964012125.1 uncultured Rhodopirellula sp. | reverse complement strand
AAGACGCTTAATCGCAAAGGGATACCGCAAGGGTTCATCACCATGTCCTCTGGACGTGGTGGAAGGTCCAGTCAAATGGCATCACCGCTTTCCTGGACGTCGTTCGCAGGGGTGAAAGATGTGAAGAATCCGTTGTTCAAAAAAAGACTTGACGAATTGTTCATGCAGTACCCAAGCACGGAGGTGGCACGCGCGGCAGTGGCTGAACATGTGCGTGATGTAAAGGCGTTTGTGAGTCAGGTCAGAGCGATGAGTGGTCAGGCACAGGATTGGGAAAATTCAGCGCCGCTTGCTGCGCCGCCGTTTCCCGAGGCAGGGAAGGGCAGTGAGGTTCCGAGTGATACGATCCCAACCTACGCCTATAATTGGTGTGTCAGTCCTATGACACCGATGGCAGTTGCTGGCGTGATTTGGGTGCCATCAGAAAGCAATATTGGGTACGACCCTTCCGTGTACGCAGCTGAACTCGAAATCTATGCGAGCAGTCTCAATGGCACTTATGGCCAAGATGACGTGCAGTTCATTTATGCGCAACCTTCGGAAGCGATGTTTGAAAATCTGGCGGTTCCCAAAATCCCGGCAGCCAAGAGGATAACATTTGAAAGCTGGCCGAAGAGCATGCAGCAGACAGCCGTCGAAATGGCGAAGATTGCAGAGTGATGTTGCATCACGCATTTCGCTGGGAACTATGTCGCGTGGTTTGGAAAAGCGGACATCAGGAACCATTGCTGACCCTGAGTGTGTCGACGCAAATGACATAGCTGGGATCGTTGCGGTCAATCAGAAATTGTGTCAGCTCACCCCGGTAAAGAAGGTTCTTGGCGAAGTACACTGCGAAACCATAGACGTTGAACTTTGCATCTCGCGCCGTGCCATCCAGTTCGTATTGGACAAAGATGTGGGATTTGTCCTGCTCGTTCACGTCGGAACTTGTGCTTTTGATGTCTTGTATGGTGCCTGATGCTACTCGTGTTGCACGTAATGTCCGGGATGTTCTCAGGTGAAAACGGAGACCCGCAAGCAGCAGTGCTAAGCAAGGGTTGGAACAGTGGTCGTGAAGGTAATGGCTGCCAGTTTGCCGTTCTCCGCTATCGTCAGCAGCACGGTTCCCATAACGGTTCCCGAGACGGTTCCTAGGATTTGGAATCCTAAGCCTACGAATAGGAACTTGAGCTGATCACTGTAGAGATGCCGGGTCAACGCATGTGGTGGTTGTCGGGGAGGTGTTGACTGAAGGTAGGTTTCAAGGTCTGACCTCTTGATTGTAAGTGCGGTTCACATTCAAAAATGTCGCGAACGGATTTGGTAAATAACGCACGGATCGCAATCTCGGTCGGGCCTGACAGAACGAATTGTCTTTCGAACCTAAGCGAGTCGGGAAATGCGATGGGCTTGGCCCCTACCAATTGCGGTAATGAGGTAGGAAGCAATCCAGTGGAACATGCTTTCAGGATGAAATCCGGGACCTGTAAATCTGAGTCCCACGGCACCAACGCTGTTTGCTTGTCGTATCGCTGGTGCTCGTTGATTTTCCAGTAAGGCATGTTGGCGACCGCGACTTGAGTGGCACTCATTTGTTGGCTGGTGATATTGCTTCCCGTCACATTCTCCCGAAACTAGAGAGACAATTGCTCGGAAACCGCGTGCTCACTAGTATCCAGTAGGGCTCTCACGCTTTGGGTAACTTGAGTTTTGATGCTAAAGTAGGGGACATGCATTGGTGGGGGGGCATTGTCCCATCGGCTTCCAATGCAATCGTGTGGGTAGCGACCGCTGAGTGTTCTGGTTGCGAGGGTTAACGTCTTTCAATGATGCTGTAGAACCCAATGAGCATTTCGTCGGTTGTCTGGTCGCCCCAACGGACCTGCTGCTGAGGATCCGGATTCGCCGGGTTGCGAGAGGAATTGTCGTACCATGCTGTGCAGCGAATTCGTGTTCCGGGTGGCAGAGTTAAAGGTGTCTCAAGCAGGTAACGCAGTTGCCAATTGAAGTCGTATTTGGGTATGTCCAGCAACACTTCGCGGCGACCATTGGGAAAGAATGCCTCATAACGGAAAGCTTTTCCTCGCAAGTGCATGTGGGGTGACAAACTTAGCAATTCAACAGGACGGTCGATTCTCAATTCCGCCACTTCCTGATGATTATGGCTGTTGGGCGGGACCGTGATGCCAACGTTTGCAATAGCACCCCCGCGGACAATCGAATCCACCTGGTTGGGGTCGGCAAAGGTCATTCCCAGTGAAGTTCGATCACGCTGCTTGGTCCCGTTGGGGGTGTAGTGCATCTGAAATAAAAACTTCGCACCTGCCGGAACATGAATTCCCATGCCTGCTGGAAGGATCGTTGACTGCATGCCTGGTGCATAATTGATCAGCACGCCGCAGTTGCCAATGCCTAGGGATTCATCACCGGGCAACACGAGTGATACCAAAGCGTGGTGAACGACGGCATAGTTTCCAGGTTT
>CAXGRW010000841.1:0-2464 GCA_964012125.1 uncultured Rhodopirellula sp. | reverse complement strand
TTATCTTCTTTGTCGATCAATTCCTGCAGCTTCAGACGAATGGTGTCCCACGCAACATCTTCACCGTCGTCGGTTTGGGTTCCACCGACGAAGAAGCGTTTTAGTGGCAAAATACCACGCGGTGTTTGGATCCACTTGTCATCAACTGCACGGCTGACGGTTGTCACATGCACGCCGACCTTGTCAGCGATCTGTTGCATTTTCAGCGGTTCAATGACTTCTGGCCCCTCGTCAAGAAAACGCTTCTGGTGCTCCACAATGGCCTGAGCAACTTTGGTGAGAGTGCTGCGTCTTTGCTCGATGGAATCGATTAGCCATTGAGCACTGTTGATTTTCCCCTTGATGAACTCGCGTTCCGCAGGTGTGCTTGATGGATCCTGAAGTCGTTTCCGGTAGTACTCACTGATGAAAAGTGTTGGTACTCGATCGTCATCCAGTTTGACTCGATAGTCCCCACTATCATCCTGTTCCAGAATAATGTCGGGAGTGACGTTAGGTACGTAAGTTTCCATGAACATCGCACCTGGTTTTGGATTCAAAACGTGCAATTCATCTCGCACGGTCTGAATCAAGTCGATACTGAAGCCGGTTTTTTTGGTGATTTGTGGTAGTCGATTTTCAGCTAGATCTTCCAAGTGAGATTCGATCAGTGTTCGCATTTCATCATGATGCGAAAAGGAACCTTTGATTTGTTTCAGAAGGCATTCGCTTAAACTGCGAGCCGCAATTCCTGGCGGCTCAAGCCCCTGGACCACTGCGAGTGCCTGCTCTGCCAGTTCCAGATCTTCTTGTGTGTGACCGGCGGGCAGCAGGTCGGCGACCGGTGTACGCAGGTAGCCACCATCACGTGCGTCGAGTGTGCTAATGATCCGCTCGGCGATTTTCTCGATTCGGTCATCGATGTCCATTTCGGACAACTGGTGCAGTAGAAAATCATTCAATGACTCAGGACGTGAAACGGCGTTAGCCATCAGGTCATGCCGTCGATCGGCATCTTCCTGCATCCGGTTAGCAGAGCGGCGGAATGACTCGTCAAAGGTGTTCGGAAGCTCCGACACCATGTTCTGTAAACGCTCGAAGTCTTCTTTGTTGTCATGGTCGTTGTCGACGACCAGTTCTTTTTCGTTTTCGCTGCGGGTGTCTTTGGTGGGGGCTTCCGCATTGGCTTCATCAGGAGCTAAAGGGTCTACTTCCTGTTGCTCCAACAGCGGATTTTCGTTCATCTCCTGTTCGATGCGTTCCTGCAATGCAAGCGAGTGCAGCTGCAGAATCTCCATCGACTGGATCATCCGCGGGGCCAGCTTTTGGGTTTGCAATTGTCGGGCCTGTAGGCCCATCGACATCCGCATGACAGGTTCTCACGACAGGGAAATCCATTCTTGCCACGTTGGCGTAAGCCCCATCATAGCTACCTTTCCCCAGGACTATGCAAGTCCCGTTCCAATTATAACTTTTGTCTTCCAGATAAAGCGTCGGCAATCATCTCACGATTGGCATATTCCAACACGCTTCCTGCCGTGATCCCACGAGCTAAACGGGTGATTTCAACCGGAAATTCGCTTAAAAGGTTGCTAACGTACAGCGAGGTCCCATCACCTTCAACGGTGGGGTTCGTCGCCATGATAATTTCTACAAAATTTCCCTTTCTGACTCTTTCGACGAGGGCGTCAATGGTCAGTTGGTCCGGACCAATGCCGTCCAATGGTGCGATCCGTCCGAGAAGTACATGGTAAACACCCTTGAAAATCCCAGCCTGCTCAAGGCTCATCAGATCTCTTGGTTGCTCAACAACACAGAGCCTTGTGGTGTCGCGATTGTTATCGCCACAGATCACACACGATTCACTCTCCGATAAATTGAAACACTGTTCGCAATATCTGACATCCTGTCGGACTCGACGAATCGACTCCGCCAATGCGAGCGCTTCTGTTTCACTGACTCTCAGTAAGTGAAACGCCAAACGTTCTGCACTCTTTCGACCGATTCCAGGCAGTCGCCCAAGTTGATCGACCAGTTCCGAAACGGCACCACCATGGTCACTCATCCGCTCAGCTGCCTCCGGTCAGATTGGTAAGGATGTTATCGATCCCGGGCAGGTTGAGGTCCATGTCGCGAGCCATTTGGCTGATTGCCTCAGCGTACAGTTGCTTTGCAGCAGCGCCAGCGGCGTTGGTTGCATCACGAATCGCATGCTCAAGATCTTCACCTGTCAGGTCGCCCTCGATTTTGACTTCTTCAACGTGCCCTACTCCGTTCATTGAGACATGGACGGTGCCGCATCCCGAACTTGCACTAACTCGCTCCGACTTCATGCGTTCGTTGAGTTCCTGCATTTTTTCCGGCAGTTGCTGCAGGGCTCCCACCATGGATGCAATATTGCCGAGGTTTCCCAGTCCTTTGAACATTTTTGAATTCCTTTTGCTGTTAAAACGGGGTGATTCAGTTGGCTCTATCAATACGCACA
>CAXGRW010000840.1:0-2470 GCA_964012125.1 uncultured Rhodopirellula sp. | reverse complement strand
GGGGCAGAGACAAGCACCTCCGAGAAAACGTCCGAGGAAGAGGAAGCATCCGAAAACAAGGCTGCTGAAAACAAGGCTGCTGAAAACAAGGCTGCCGAAAAGAAGGCAGTGGAAAAGAAGACAGCGGAACACCAACAAGAGATCAAACAACTAGAAACTAAACGTAATGAACTTCGGGCGGAACTGAGCAAGCTGGAAATGCTGATCCCCGCAGCAATGATCATGAAAGAGCGGTCAGACATTCGCCCTGCACACATGATGATCCGAGGCGCGTACGACGATCTTGGGGAGCAAGTCGAACGGGGCACACCGGCTTTCCTACCACCAATGCCTGAAATCTCCGGTCGCCCAAAAAGCAGAATGGATCTCGCGAATTGGTTCGTATCCGACGAGCACCCTCTGACGGCACGTGTTGCAGTCAATCGTTTTTGGCAACAACTGTTTGGCGTTGGTATCGTCAAGACCGCTGAGGACATTGGTGCTCAAGGCGAATGGCCGAGCCACCCTGACCTTCTCAATTACCTGGCATCACAATTCGTAAACTCGGACTGGAATCTGAAGTCTCTGATAAAAGAAATGGTCATGTCAGAAACCTACCGACAGAGTTCGCAGGCAACACCCACGCAGTACAAAACGGATCCTGAGAATCGGCTGCTAGCCCGTGGCTCAAGATACCGCCTGGATGCTGAGGTGATTCGCGATCAGATCCTGGCCACCAGCGGCGTCCTGAGTTCAAAAATGGGCGGAAAGAGTGTCAAACCTCCTCAGCCCGAAGGACTTTGGAAATCTGTCTCTCTACCCAGTTCTTATCCAAGCCGCTATGTGCCCGACTCGGGTGAGCAGGTTGTGCGAAGAAGTGTTTACACCTTCTGGAAACGCGGACTGCCGCCGCCCCAAATGACGATCCTGAATGCTCCCACGCGAGAAGACTGCACTGCAAGACGCGAGCGGACCAACACTCCCCTGCAGGCCCTTTTGCTGATGAACGAACAGCAATACATGAAGGCAGCACAGCAACTCGCGGTACAAGCGCTGAACTGGGAGGAAGAGGGGCGTCTGGCTGCCGTTTACGAAACCATCACCGGCAAAGTCCCAGACACCCGCGAGCAGGAAATTTTGCAGAAAGCGCTCGACGACTTCGAGACTTTTTATCAAGAACGACCTGCGCTCACTGAAGCGTTCGCGGACAAAAACACTGATGGCAAACATTCACCCCACGCAATTGCCGCGTGGGCAATGATCATCAATACGATTTACAACTTGGACATCACGAAAACACGCTCGTGATCAGTTCGATGCAGCCAAACTTTACGTTGAGAACAACAGTGATGGACCAAAACAGTCCCCTTTCAGACGCACGCCGACAATTCCTGAAGACTTCGGGCATGGGACTTGGGGTGACAGCACTCGGCTCGCTGCTGCCGCAAAACTCTATTGCGCAGACGAATCCCAAGCCTGCGGCAAAGCATGTCATTTTCTTATTCATGGCAGGTGCTCCCAGCCAAGTTGATCTGTTTGATTACAAACCTGATTTGGACAAGCAATTCAAAAAACCACTCCCCGAAAGCATTAGCCAGGGACAGCGTGTCACAGCAATGACGCGAGGCAAGGAACAGTTGGTTGTTCCTTCGATGTTCAAGTTCAATCAGGCAGGAGAGAGCGGACTTCGGATGAGCGAATTATTACCGCATCTTTCCAAACAGGCTGACCGCCTCTGCATCCTGAAGTCACTGAACACCAATGCAATTAACCACGACCCGGCTAAGACCTTTGTCTGCACAGGGTCTGAGCAACCTGGTAAAGCGAGCATGGGGGCCTGGTTGAGTTACGGTCTAGGGGCCATCAACAAGGATCTGCCAGACTTCATCGTTTTAACGTCCGCGTTTTGGACAGGTGGAACAAGAAATGTGCAGGGGCTTTACAGCCGACTTTGGGGAAGTGGATTTCTTCCATCCAAACATCAGGGAGTCGCTTTTCAAACCAATGGTGATCCCGTTCTGTTTTTGTCCAATCCCAAGGGAGTGGATTCCGATGTTCGCCGACGCATGCTAGATGCCACCGGCGCACTCAACCGCAAACATCTTGGCGAAATCGGTGATAGTGAGATCGAAACCACTATTTCCCAGCAAGAGATGGCGTTCAGAATGCAATCTTCGGTTCCCGAGCTGACTGATTTGTCACAGGAATCCAAAGAGGTTCTGGACAGCTATGGACCAGAAGTTCACAAGAACGGATCGTTTGCCCGAAACTGCTTGCAAGCACGCAGAATGGTAGAACGTGGCGTGCGGTTCATTCAATTGTTCCATCGCGGTTGGGACCATCACTCGATCCTTCCCAAGCAACTTCGTGGTCAGGCGTACGATGTCGACCAAGCCTGCTCTGCACTCATCCAAGACCTCGAACAACGTGGTTTGCTGGACGATACGCTGATCGTCTTCGCAGGCGAATTTGGCCGCACCGTTTACGGGCA
>CAXGRW010000839.1:0-2473 GCA_964012125.1 uncultured Rhodopirellula sp. | reverse complement strand
GACCGCTTCAGTGGACTGGCAACGGTGGCCAATTAAGAAGTGACCTGTCAGTGGGGATGAAATTACCTGGTGGTACCATTGATGGTGTTTCACCCGAATCATGGTTTTCCCTGCAATTCGACGATGGCTCGGTCGTTGTCACGTCGGGAAATTCCATGCTGGCTTTCTCCGATCTCGGCCAGAAAGTCCTGCACTTGAAAGCAGGACGATTATCGGCCGATGTAACACCGCAACCCAATGGTTCGCCCATGCTGATTCATACGCGATCAGCTATTCTCGAGATCGTAGGAACGAGTTTTGACATTGACACTGATTTGGCCGCTACCGCTCTGAATGTGACTGAGGGAAAAGTGCGTGTAAAACGTCGCAGCGATGGTCAACTTGTCGATGTACCAGCACAGCACCGAGTGATCGCGGCAGCCGATCAAGATCTGAGCATCTCGCAGATCCCCAAAGTAGCTCACCACTGGCAAAGCCGTCTTCAAGACGGCCCAAGACGCACCCATGGTCGTTGGCTGCCCGGCACACCAGGTGAAGATCCCATGCTCGGCTGCCTTCCCCACGTCACCGAACAAAATAAAACCATCTACACAGCTTCATTCAGAGTAACGGTGCCAGATGCTGCACCCGTCATGACGAACAGACGCACCATCATCAATGTCAGTGGTCACTTGGATCGTGCCACCAATCTGTATGTTGGAATGACCCTGAAGACTAGTGAGGGAGACTTTGCCGGGAGATTCCAGGTGGTGCTACCGAGTCGTGAATTCCGGCCTGACGCACCATTGAACCATTCTCTCGAAATTGAAGATTTCACGCTTGATCCGTCGCTCAACGCAATGAGGGACAATCTTCCCTCATCAGCCAGTGACCTGATTGTGGAGTCGATTTGGTGCCATACCCTTTATCAACAGGCCGGACTTGCCATCACCTCAATCGAAATCACGGAGCAGTCTGAATGAACACACTGTGTATTTTCTCGCGGCGTGCTCCCATTGTGATGCTGGCGCTCGCGATTACTTTGCTGATGACACCATCGCAAGCAGCAGCCAAAGCACCCAATGTGGTTCTGTTGCTTGCAGATGATCTTGGTTCCAAAGATATCGGCTGTTACGGAGGGCCTGTCAAAACCCCGGCTTTAGACAAATTGGCTGCAAACGGTGTTCGCTTCACCGATTTCTATTCCGGTGCTCCCGTCTGCTCAACCGCACGGGCGACCCTGCTGACAGGCAGACATCATCTCAGGACCGGAATCTACACCGTCATTCAGGATCACATGCATCACATGCATCTGCTCCAGAACGAAGTCACCATTGCGGAGATCCTGCAAGCTAACGGATACGAAACAGTTCATCTGGGGAAGTGGCATGTAGGAACGCCGTTTCGAGGTTGGAAAAAACCATGGATTGATGAACACGGATTCGATCATTGGTTTGCCACTGATCTCAATGCTGCACCCTCACACCGTAATCCAAAAAACTTTTGGAGAAACCGCAAACGGGTCGGAGAACTCGAAGGCTATGCCTGCCAGTTGGTGGTCGATGAAGCGATCCAATGGCTGGACACAAAACACGTTGCAGAAAAACCTTTTTTTCTGAACATCTGGTTTCACGAACCGCATGCTCCACTTGCCGCGCCCGACGAAATCGTTTCCCAGTACGGGGATCGGACCGACCAAGCTGCAATTTATTCGGCAACGATCGACAACACGGATCGCGCGATTGCACGACTGGTAAAAAAGCTGGAACAAATCGGTTCCCTCGATGATACGATCATCATCTATACCTCTGATCACGGTAGTTATCGCCACGAAAGAAATGGTGATCTTCGCAGCGGCAAAGGTTCGCTGTTTGAAGGGGGGATTCGCACCCCAGGTATTATCTACTGGCCTGACGGTATCAGAGGTGGCCGCATCGAAAGTACACCCGCTGGGGCCATCGATGTTTTGCCCACCATCTGTGGCTTGGTCGGTATCGATCAACCGAAGAACGTGCGACTGGATGGAACCGATTTATCTCCGCTGTTGAAAACTGATGCGAGCCACTTTGCACGCCAGCAACCACTGACTTGGCATTCACCCACAAGCCAACCCGTGCTTGCGATCCGTGACGGCAAATACTCGCTGGTCGGCTGGCGGAACAAAGAATACCCCAAGGATCAGGCCGCAATCCAAGACGTCATGAATCAGATGAAACTGATTCTCGAAAAACATCATGGTCGTGAATTGACTCGCGATGAGCTTTGGCACAAGTGTTACAACAGTCCCTTGAACTCACCTGACTGGAACCAACTTCGCAGTAAATTTGTCACGTTGAATACCTTTCAGGAAGCGTGGATCCCCCTGATTAAGTCTGGTTTCGGAGGAATCACGCGGTTTGAACTTTATGACCTGTCGGTTGACCCGGGTCAGACAAAGAACCTTGCCAAGCAATTTCCCGACGTTGCAAAACGATTGCAGCAAGCCGCCCTCGAG
>CAXGRW010000838.1:0-2476 GCA_964012125.1 uncultured Rhodopirellula sp. | reverse complement strand
AATCAATCAAGCGGCAGCGGTCACCCCTGCCGGGCCCTTGTCACCCAAGCCAACGCATTTTTCGGCGCGCGCGAAACGCGTTGTCTTTCTGTTCATGAAGGGCGGCCCGTCGCACGTGGACACTTTTGATCCCAAGCCTTTGCTGGATCGAGACCACGGGAAACCATTACCGTTTGATCTGCCACGAGTCACTTTTGCAAAACAGGGGAACCTGTTGCGATCGCCATGGCGTTTTAAACAACATGGCGACAGTGGACTGCCCGTGAGTGAGTTGTTTCCCAATGTTGCGAACCACATTGATGACTTGTGTGTTTTGCGTTCCCTGCACGGCACCAATCCCGCTCATGGTGGTGCTTTGCTGAAACTACATACGGGCAGCGATCAGTTTGTGCGTCCAAGTCTTGGGTCTTGGTTGACGTATGGACTGGGGACTGAAAACGAGAATTTACCCGCTTTCGTTACCATCTGCCCCACTCTGGCCCATGGGGGGGTGAACAACTGGGGAGCCGCTTTCTTGCCGGCACATTGTCAGGGAACCCCGATCGGAAATGCATCGCTCAATGCCAGAAGTGTTGGTGTCAAGCACATTCGTAACCAAAGAATTGATCTGCGAAATCAACGCCAACAATTGGATCTGATCCGTTCCATGAATCAGGACCACTTGCAGAGTGTGGGTTCCAACGCGGCACTGGAAGGAAGGCTTGATTCCTTTGAGCTCGCTTATCGAATGCAGGCATCCATGCCGGAGTTGCAGGATCTGACAAGAGAAACATCAGCGACTCAGCGGATGTATGGAATTGACGATCCTGTGACCGAGGATTTTGGCCGGCAGTGTTTGATGGCCAGAAGATTCCTTGAAAGTGGGGTTCGCTTTGTGCAAGTCACACACAGTGACAGCGAAGTGCAATGGGATCAGCATGGGAATCTGTACGCGGGGCATACAAAGAATGCTGCCGAGGTAGATAAACCAATTGCGGGATTTCTGCAGGACCTCAAGAGTCGCGGTTTATTGGAAGACACGCTCGTGATTTGGGGTGGTGAGTTTGGGCGGACGCCCACAGCGCAAGGAAATAATGGTCGCGACCACAACCCTCATGGCTTCACCATGTGGATGGCGGGCGGTGGTGTCAAAGGTGGCTATGCCTACGGAGCAACCGATGATTATGGATATTATGCCGCTGAAAATAAGATGCACGTGCACGATCTGCACGCGACCATTTTGCATCTGATGGGGTTGGATCATCAACGCTTGACCTATCGATACGCCGGACGAGACTTTCGGCTGACCGATGTCGCAGGGCAGGTCGCTGATGACATTCTTGCCTGATACCATGCTCCTGAAACGATAGTAGCAGGCATGGAATTTTCAGCCTGCCGGCTACGGTTGAACCCTCGCATTGCCCTCGATGGACTGCACCGAGATGATGTCACACAATGTGATGATGTCACACAATGTGATGATGTCACACAATGTGGGTCAGGGTCGCAACTCGGTTTTCGCGATCTGCTGACTGCTTGAATGGAAAATCAAAGATGACTGAACGAATCAATCCTGCGAATTCACTCACAGATGAGGAAAAGGCTGTTTATGAATGGCAAATGTGGATTCCAGATTTGGGCCAGCAGGGTCAACAGCGTTTGAAAGATGCTTCGGTGATGATTTCGCGAGTTGGCGGAGTCGGAAGTGTGGTTGCCTACGAGCTGGCGGCGGCGGGCGTAGGGAAATTAGTCCTGGCTCATGCCGGTGACGTCAAACCCAGTGATCTGAATCGACAATTACTGATGACGCATGATTGGATCGGTAAGCCACGAATTGAGTCGATCCGTCGACGCCTGTTAGACCTCAATCCAAGGCTCGAAATCGTTTCTGTAGCTGAGAACGTGAATGACGAAAATGCAGCAAGTCTGGTTGAGCAATGCGATCTGATTGTTGATTGTGCACCACTGTTTCCAGAACGCTTTGCCATGAATCGCCAAGCTGTGCTGCAGAATAAACCGCTGGTCGAATGTGCGATGTATGAAATGGAAGCGCACATCACGACAGTGATCCCTGGGAAATCGCCTTGTTTGCAATGCATCTTTCCCAAAGACCCTCCCACCTGGAAAAGACAGTTTCCTGTGCTGGGAGCTGTCTCAGGAACGGTGGCGTGCATGGGGGCGGTAGAAGCCGTCAAGGTGCTTGCCGGTTTGGGTGATCCGCTGGCTGGCAGGTTGTTGAGAATGGACCTCAGACGGATGACGTTTCACACGATGAAGGTTAGGCAGCGTGCGGACTGCCCGGTGTGTGGAAAAAACGCTGAGTGATGCGTTCATGTGACACTGGAAATAGCCCAACGTAATTCATGCGCAGAGGCTACCGTTGATCCGCATTTTCTTTGCATGTCGATAAATGCCAGTGAACCTTGTTCAGGCAGCCCGGTAGCTCTGTCGTTCCTCTGATCCGTCGTCCTGTTGTAGACGGTGCAATGTCTGGTTT
>CAXGRW010000837.1:0-2491 GCA_964012125.1 uncultured Rhodopirellula sp. | reverse complement strand
GCACATCATGGTCGCAGCACCTAACAGCACCATCGTGCCGGTTTGATTTGCAAGATCAATCCGCTCGAGCAGTGTGGTCCATTCGAATGCGATGTAGCCAACCACAACGAGGGCCCCATAGTAAATCAGCATGTGCCTGGGCACTTGAGTGCTTCGGTGCTCGTTCATCTCAACTCGAGCGGGGAACATCAGGTACTGCAAAGCATGAAAAATCTGTAGCAGGAAGAATGCTTGGGGATAAACGTCCACCATGACGTACCAGCTGTAGGTGGCAATCCACGGCAGCCATACCGTTGCAGGAATTCGACGTTTGGATTCCTGTGACATTTGGAAAAATCCCCACAGGCCAGCAAAGAATGATGCCAGGACCAGCACGCGGCATAGTGACATCAGGGCCTTGATCATGAATTCACCGGCTCGCTGGAGCGGAAATAATTGCTCCAGAATCTCCATCGAAGCACATGCCCATGTCAGGTGATAGGCAAATAACGATAGAAAGCCAAAACGTATCAGTCTTCGCTGAGTGGGATTCATGCGGAAACCTGCCAAATATGCAAAGCACGCTGTCGTTCCCCATGACTGACCAACGTAATGCCAACCGAGAAAGATTGGCGCTAGATAAGTCAAGGCAAGCATTACCTTGGGCTGGGAAACAGCAGAGGTAGGATCGCTGGCGGTATTCAACGGGCCCCAATAACACACGTAGCCCAGCAGGGAAATTGCCAAAACCGGTAACACCAAAGTAACAAACGGATGTCTGCGAAAGTTCTGACGTTTGGCGTAGAGGATTCGGTAGGACGCGATAAAGTGCGGGCTGTTGATTAATAAATCTGTGAACAGATAAGCGGTAACGAAACCGAGAGCCCAGCCCATTTTTGATTCACTGAAGGACCCCCAAATGATCACCAGAATGGATATGGCGAGTGAAAACCCGCCACCCAGTAACGCATCCACTCGACCCGCTATCAAGGGCTGGGACGCGGGAACCGTCTGTTGTTTTTTTTTGTTCACGCTCTGATTGTAACGAGGTCGGTCGTGTGACGAAGGTCATCCATACTGTACTGCTCTCGCACGCTTTGCGCAACAGTTTGGGTGTGCAAACTGCTGAATCCGCTGCAATTGCCCCCTCTGGCGGGTTTAGAGGCTGTTTTCGGCGTTGCCCGCTTTTCCGATGGGTGTCCAAGTGCGGAGTTCCGCGTGCAGAGTTCCGAGTGGAAGTTTCGAGTTGGCTGGGTGTCAGAGATCGCGTTAATCTCCTTCTCTGGTGCTTGGTAAGTCAGCGATTTAGATGTTTTTTGAAGAGTTGTTCGGCGTGAATGATTTACGTTGCGTTGGGAATTCGATCACGCTGGGCCGAATACTTCGGACACAACGCTACCACCGGTCACTCCAAGTGGATTCTCTTGCAGTCCGTGGTGATCGAATATCAATTGTTTTGCATCGATGCCTAGTGCATGCAGGATCGTTGCGTGCAGATCGAGCGGCTTGACTGGTCGTTCCGTGACGGTGTACCCAATCGGGTCAGTGCGTCCGACCGTTTGCCCCCCTTGAGTTCCGCCGCCAGCAAGCCAAGTGGTGTATGCGGTTGGCGAATGATCCCTGCCCCCTGCTCGACCTTCCATGGTTGGAGTCCGGCCGAATTCACCTCCCCAAACCACAAGTGTATTTTCGAGCAAGCCAGTCCGCTTCAGGTCCGACAAAAGCGCGGCAACGGGAATGTCTGTTCGAGCAGACATCTTCTCATGATTCCCCTTCAGGTCGCCGTGGGCATCCCAGCCTCCGACGCGGATCTGGATGTAGCGGACACCTCGTTGGACCATTCTGCGTGCCATCAGGCAAGCGCGTCCCACTTCGCGAGTTGTTTTTTCGTTGCATCCATAAAGAGTTTGCGTTTCGGCTGTCTCTTGCGTTATGGCAAACAGTTCCGGTGCAGAGGTTTGCATCTCAAAGGCTGTCGTATAGCTACGTATGCGGGCTTCAAGTTCATTCAGCTTGGTCGTGGAATAGAACTGTTGATTCATCGCTTGAATTGCCCTCAGTTCATGCTCACGTTGGGTGGTACTGACATCAGCAGGACGCTTGGCATGAAGAATCCCTTTGGAGGGATCAACCAGCGTTCCCTGGTATTTGGAGGGAAGGAAACCCGGATTCCACCCTGCAGCCTGCGGAAATTGCATTCCATCGGTGTGCAGATTCATCGTAATAAATGCTGGTAATTCTTCTGTGTCGCTTCCAAGACCATAAATGGACCACGATCCCAGGCTCGGGCGATCGCCCACCGAAGTTCCCGTCAATGCAACACATTCACCAGGGCCATGAACTGGATTGCTGTGGGTCATGGAGCGGATGACACACAACTCATCTGTATGTTTTCCTATCTCGGGCAATAACTCCGACACGGCAACACCCGCCTCTCCTCGTTGCCTGAATTTCCATGGTGAGCCGAGAAG
Source organism: uncultured Rhodopirellula sp. (assembly GCA_964012125.1). GTDB lineage: Bacteria > Planctomycetota > Planctomycetia > Pirellulales > Pirellulaceae > Rubripirellula. The sequence continues at coordinate 41 of CAXGRW010000837.1, read as the reverse complement.
GTTTGAGAGACCTGCACGTTTGATTCGCGGAACATTTTTTG
>CAXGRW010000836.1:0-2492 GCA_964012125.1 uncultured Rhodopirellula sp. | reverse complement strand
TTGACTTCTTTAGCGGCGCTTCCATTACGCTGTCCGGGCCGGCCGAGATTGAATTGAGGAGCAGAAAGCTGGCTGTTCTGCATCGAGGTCGTGTGCGAGCGGATGTCCCGCCTGCGGCTCGTGGCTTTGAGATTCAAACAGCGGATGTGCGACTCGAAGACCTTGGCACAAGCTTCGGGATCGATGCGGGCGACAACGGCAAGTCGAGTGTCACTGTGTTCGACGGTGAAGTACGGGCAATTGATCACCGGGGTGAAGAGCTATCCCTTCTTGAAGGTGACACTGCACACCTCGCGGGAGGAAACGCGTCGAAGTCTCCATCGGATAACCTCGGGACATTCCCTGATATTTCAGCAATTATCGAAAGGTCGGACGGCCTCGGCAAGTCGCGCTACGCCCAATGGAAATCGGCTGCAATCGAAAGACGGAAAGATCCACGGCTGATCGCTTACTATGACTTTGAAGGATTAGACGATACGTCACGTCGGTTGCCGAATCGAGCGGCCGTCGGAAAAGGTAGCGAACTGGATGGCGGCATTGTTGGTGCTCGTGTGTCTGGTGGTCGATGGTCCGAAAAACCGGCTCTTGATTTCCGTGGCGAAGGCGACCGCGTGCGGTTCAACATTCCGGGTGAATTCGATGCGATGACTCTTTACGCATGGGTTCGCATCGATGCCTTGGACAGAGGCCTGAATTCACTGTTTCTAACCGACCATTACGATCCTGGCGAAATTCACTGGCAACTGTCGGTTCGAGGAGCGTTGCATTTTTCGACAAGCCCTGTTGGTGTCCCACCAGCTCCAGCAGGTCTGGAAGTCGCAACGAATGAACAGATTCAAGCTGAGAACCGTAGGTTTTTTTCAGATGAATTCTGGAATGCGAGCCAAAGCGGCAATTGGTTCCTTCTGGCAACAACGGTGGATTGTGCAAAGCAGCCGAGTGTCATTCACTACATAAACGGCCAATCCGTTGGGTTCAGCGGTGGTCGTAATATGGACCGTTCAATTCCAGAACTACGAATTGGGCGTGCTGATCTCGGCAATTGGACGGACCCGATCTGGGCCAAGGACATTCGTTCCTTGAATGGTCGAATCGATGAATTCGCTATCTATTCCGCGGCACTCACTCCGGACGAGATTCTGACGATCTACGAGGAGGGCCAGCCATGAATACGAATTCATATTTCACCCGGAACGATGACACGTGGGGCATCACTCCGTCGACCGTACTGGCTCTCACGCTTTCCCTTGTCCTTGGCACGAAAAGTCTGCTTGCACAGTCACCTATTTCCAGCAGTAACAGATTGCCGATCGAAGTGATTAGCGGGGAATCTCCGTTCGCAGAAAACGCGCAATGGCAACAACTCAGCGGTGGACACGCTGGCTGCGAAGGAGCGCAATGGGAGATCCGAAATGACATGCTGACGCTGATGTACGCCGCCCACCACGATCAGCTGGCGTACCGCTGGACTGAAGCGAACGGACTGACGGTCTGGCGAGATGACTCTCCAGAAGCGACATCATTCAGGCCAGACGGCAAAGGCGGTTACTACGTTGTCGAACAAACGACGCGACAACTCGCCCGCTGGGATGCCGATGGAAAACGTGTTGCAATTCTTGCGGATCGATTCAATGGCAAACGCCTCAATCGCCCTAATGATTGTGTTGTTCATTCAGATGGCAGTGTCTGGTTTACGGACCCGAATTACCTCTTCAGATCACGGCCCGAAGAACAGCAGGAACTCGATGGTCAGTTTGTCTTTCGATTCGATCCCAAAGATAGTTCTCTTCGCAAAGTCGTTACTGGCTTAAGGCTGCCCAACGGGATCGCATTGTCGCCAGACGGAAAATGGCTGTTCGTGACTGACAGCGCAAGTAACAACCTTTATCGGTGGCCGGTCAGAAGTGACAAAGCGATAGGTAAACGAGAAGTCTTTGCCACGTTGGCTACGGTAGGAAACGATGGGATTGCGTTTGATACAAAAGGCCGGCTTTGGTGCTGTACGAAAGGAGGCATTGTCATCTTGAGTCCGTCTGGCGAGACGCTTGCTCGCATCAAAATGCCCAACAAGCCGACGTCGATTGCATTTGCGCCTGCACCATCGCATATGGTTTGTGTAACAACACGTGATGCGTGCTATATCACTGAACTGTCTGCGACCAAATCTTCGTTGCCAGCATCGGCAGGCATGGCTTTCACCGAAAGAAACGAGACGTCTGAGCAGTTATTCGTGCGACGCATCGTACCGCTTCTGCGTGAGAAATGTCTTGCCTGTCACGGCGATGATGTGGAGGCAAGAGAAGGTGGTCTTGATCTTCGTTCGTTGCAGGCGGTTGCTAGGGGTGGTGATAGCGAAGAACCAGGCGTTGTTCCAATGCATCCTGATCGCAGTTCAGTTTACCTGGCAATCACTCGTAACGACGACGCGTTTTCTGCAATGCCACCGAAAGAGTCAGAGAGTCTCACGAGTGAAGAAATTGACTGGTTACACG
>CAXGRW010000835.1:0-2496 GCA_964012125.1 uncultured Rhodopirellula sp. | reverse complement strand
CTGCGACTGGGAAATACGGCATTGGAGACAGGTGAATCTCGAACGTGAGACGGGGGATTGAAAAGGGGGGATACAGAACGCGTGTCCCAAAGCCCCCCCCGCAACGCCGAGACAATGCAATCCGAGATTAACAAAGTAGATCGCCCACGCTCGCAGCAGCGACCGAGAAATACTCAGCGGTCGCCAGACTTTCACGACTGCAGCAATAACAGAGAAAAGACAAAGGAACCCGTAGGTTGGCCCGATTGAGTTGGGTGCGTGCAATGTGCCCCACCCCAACGACAATGCTGACTGTGTGGGTCGCGAAAATAAGGTATTCAAGTGACGGTCGTAACAGATTTTTTGACGACAAGTGTTTATCAGGCTGGGTTTGCCCTGCTGATCTTATGCGTCCTGCTTGTGATTGGTGTTTACCTCGTGTCAATCTTTCGGGACTACGCGGCTGAAGACCGGGAAGACCCTCCCGAGGGCATCGCAAACTTGGAAGAAATGCATGCCAAAGGTGACATCAGCGACGAGGAATTCCGAACAATACAATCGAGAAGCCATCAGCTTTCGGCTGAGGCGAGTTCATTGGAGGGATTCCCGACAGGGAATCACTCAACCAGTACCTAGCGTTTGCCTAATAATTGTACGTAATCCCTTCCCGACGAATCATCGTTACGACCTGTCGCAACAGCATGAGCCGTCACCGGTCGCGTCCGAGCCGTTTGGCTGATTCATTACTGTGACTCGTTTCTAGTTGAACGTTAGAAGGACAACCCCTCCGCCTGTCTGCCCTCCCAATTCCATGCTGGGCATGCATTCGGAAACTATAAATCGTTTTTGAACCCAAACCACATCAGGCTCGAGCTTTCGAGGATACGGATGACCCATCTCAGCTAGTTTCCATTATTTGGAACTGACCGGGAAAGCATTCGAGCTGTGGCCCGAAACCGTTGAAGCGGACATTGTGATTGCGTGACAGAATGAGTACCGAGCGAGAGCTCAGGAAATAGGTACTCGACTGGACAGCATCGTGATGGAACCGGTCGCACATTAGGAGTCGTGTATGCCCACTAAAGATAACCCAACCTCTCGCCGCGGAACTTCTTCAACCAAGAAGAACGCCTTCTGTTCTTTTTGCAGAAAGAGCTACCGCGACGTGGGACCACTCGTCGAAGGTCCCGGCGATGTTTACATTTGCAGTGAATGTATCGAGCTCTGCCAATCGATCCTCGACCAGGAAGAGCGGCGTCGCGGACCGACAAAGTCGCTGTTCAACGAGATTCCTTCTCCAAGATCAATCGTGGAGCATCTGGACGAATACGTTATCGGGCAAACTGCAGCGAAACGCGTACTCGCTGTGTCTGTGCATAATCACTACAAGCGTCTGACCAGTGAATGGGAAGGCGATTCAGAGGTCGAGATCGAGAAGAGCAACATTCTGCTTGCTGGACCTACGGGAAGCGGAAAAACGCTCCTCGCAAGATCGCTCGCACGAATGTTGAATGTGCCATTCGCAATTGGGGACGCAACCACCCTGACCGAAGCAGGTTACGTCGGTGAAGATGTAGAAAATCTTCTCTTGAAGCTGCTTCACGCTGCAGACTTCGATGTCGATGCGGCTCAGCGGGGCATCCTCTACATCGACGAAGTGGATAAGATTGGCAAGACAAGTGCGAATGTTTCCATTACTCGTGACGTTTCTGGCGAAGGTGTGCAACAGAGCCTGCTGAAAATGCTCGAAGGCACCGTTGCAAACGTTCCCCCTCAAGGCGGACGCAAGCATCCAGAGCAACAGTACATTCAGCTCGACACGAGCAACATTCTGTTCATTGTCGGCGGAACCTTCGTCGGCATCGAAGATATCATCCGCAAACGCCTCGGTCACAAGACGCTAGGTTTCGCAGGTGATAGTGTTCGTAATGAGCAGTCTGAAGCCGAACTGCTGACACAGGTCCAAACCGAGGACATTCTGCAATTCGGGTTGATTCCTGAGCTGGTCGGCCGCCTGCCAGTCGTCAGCTACCTGCAGCCTCTGAACGAGGAAGGTTTGGTAAGAGTCATGAAAGAGCCCAAGAATGCTCTGACTCGCCAGTACCAAGCTCTCTTCAAAATGGAGAACTGCGATGTTGAATTCACTGACGGTGCCCTGCACTATGTGGCTCAACAAGCACTTGCCAAAGGTGTTGGTGCACGCGGATTGCGGGGAATTCTGGAAGACGTGATGCTGGACATCATGTACGACCTGCCTGAACAGGAAGACGGAACTGTCTTCACGATCGACGAGAACGTTGTCGCGGGCTCAAGTGATCTGTTCAAGATGCCAACCACGAAAAGTGCCTAAGGCACCGAACTGAGTCAGCAGACTCAATCACTCATCTTTTCATGCCATTGGGGCGATAGCCCCAATGGCATTTTTTTTAGACATGCAACACCCCCGCTCACTTGATCGAAGAAAACTTGCAAACAGCACTGCGTCTACTGCCAAACATCCTGCGCACCATCACCGTC
>CAXGRW010000834.1:0-2497 GCA_964012125.1 uncultured Rhodopirellula sp. | reverse complement strand
TACCTATAAACGATCTCATGCCCGTAAAGATGCAATTAGCCCGGATCATCATTTCCGAGCTGACGGAGAATCAAGTCATCTACCTTCAAGAGGTTGACGGCGACCGGGAGTTCCCGATTCTGATTGGCATTTTCGAAGCAACGAACATCGACAGACGGGTGAAAGATGGTTACGTGCCCCCACGACCGCTAACTCACGACTTGGTTGTGAGTGTGGCCAATGCTCTAGACGCAAAAGTCGAAAGCGTTGTGATCAACGAACTGGAGCAAAGCACCTATTTCGCCCAACTGTGCCTGGTCAAAGAAGATGGTGAGGAGATCCACATCGACTCGCGTCCAAGTGACGCGATCGCCGTCGCCGTAACCTTCTCGCCACCGCTGCCAATCTATGTCAGCGAACATGTGCTCGAAGAAGCTACCTCTGCCACTTAATCGCAGCGAATACCGCCATGGAAGTCTTCGATTCGCCCGATGCAGCGAGAACGTTCGTCAGTGCATTACGTTCTCAAGGCCGCACCGTTGGGTTTGTCCCCACGATGGGCGCACTTCATGAGGGGCATTTATCACTTGTAAAGTCAGCACTTTCCTGTGATGCCGCGGTCGCAAGTATTTTTGTGAACCCCACGCAATTTGGTCCGACGGAAGATTTGGACAAATACCCGCGCACCCTTACCGCGGATATTGAAAAACTAAAAGCTGCAGGGGTTTCTGCGGTGTTTGTTCCCACCAAAGAAAAGATGTATCCCGACGGTTTCAGTACCAGTATTGACCCGCCCCGCGTCAGTGAAACTCTGGAAGGCACTTGTCGACCAGGCCATTTTCGTGGAGTGGTCACCGTGGTATTAAAGCTGCTCAATGCACTGCCAGTATCGCATGCATACTTCGGAAAAAAAGATTACCAACAATGGCGAGTCATCGAAGCCATGGCCCGCGATCTGGATGTTGGAACAGAAATCATCGGATGCGAAACGGTGCGAGAAGCAGATGGCTTGGCGATGAGCAGTCGCAATCGCTACCTGAGTGATGAGGAACGAGCGCGTGCCCTTCTTCTTTCTGAAACTCTGCAATACGTCGAAACGGCATACCAAGCCGGTGAAAACCAAACGGCGATCTTGCAAGCCCAGATGCAGAAGATGTTGTTGGGCGAAAATATAAATGACACAGACACAGCCAACGCATCCCCCCCAAGTCGCCATCGTCTCGACACACTCCAGTACGCAAGCATTGTCTCAGCCCACGACTTCACACCACTGCCAACCATTGATCGGCCTGCCGTCGCTTTGATCGCTGGCATCATTGGGACGACGCGGTTAATAGACAACCGGGAACTGGGGCGAACAGGGAACTGGGACGAACAGGGAACGAGAATCAACTGAGCCGTTTTCCATTTCTTTCGTTCCCACCGCCACGCCTTTTCTTCCACTATCGAAAGACACGCTGATGATTCAACGCATCCTCATCACAGGTGGTGCCGGCTTCCTCGGTTCTCACCTCTGCGAGCGTTTGGTTGCCGAAGGCCACGATGTCATTTGCTTGGACAATTTTTTTACCAGTCAAAAAACAAACGTTCAACACTTGCTTGGAAAACCAAACTTCGAAATTCTTCGGCACGATATTACGTTGCCAATCTTTCTTGAGGTTGATCAGATCTACAACATGGCTTGCCCCGCTGCTCCTGGGCATTACCAGTACAATCCAATCAAGACGATCAAGACCAGTGTTCTGGGCTCGATCAACATGCTGGGAGTTGCGAAACGATGTGGGGCAAGAATCCTGCAGGCCAGCACAAGTGAAGTTTATGGCGATCCCGAAGTACATCCACAAGTAGAAAGCTATCGGGGGAGTGTGAATCCGATCGGCATCAGGGCCTGCTACGACGAGGGGAAGCGGGTCGCAGAAACGTTGTTCATGGATTACCACCGCAGCAATAACGTCGACGTGCGTATCGTAAGAATTTTCAACACTTATGGACCGCGAATGCATCCTTACGATGGACGCGTCGTTTCCAACTTCATTCGCCAAGCACTTAACAATGAAGACATCACCATTTTCGGCGATGGAAGCCAGACACGATCGTTCTGTTATCGCAATGACCTCGTAGATGCGATCATTGCCATGATGAACAACGAGAATGATTTTGTTGGTCCCGTGAATATCGGGAATCCAACTGAATTCACCATCCTCGAACTGGCTGAGAAGATCATCGCGCTGTCTGGCTCATCCAGTCAATTGATTCACAAACCATTACCCTCGGATGACCCGACCCGTCGTCGCCCTGACATCTCGCTGGCTAAGCGCGAACTCGGGTGGGAACCCAAGGTCCCGCTCACAAAAGGTCTGCAGCATACGCTTGACTGGTTCCACAGCATCAGCCTGCAAGATTACCGGCCACCGACACCCAATTACAGTTAGTCGTCACTTGCCGGTGCGGACCGCAGCGGGCGGGTGGACTCACACCCGGCTATCACTACAACAATGTGACGCGACAACAATGTGAC
>CAXGRW010000833.1:0-2497 GCA_964012125.1 uncultured Rhodopirellula sp. | reverse complement strand
GAGTCCCAAGACGCGTAACGTGCCATGTAAGCTGCTTCACCAGTGACCCATTCGCCGGCCGAGTTCATGGTTCCGAGTCCCAAACCAGCAACGCAGGCCAAAATTACCAGAGTGGCAAGAAAGCCCTCTGTCAGCATCGACCCGTACCCAACGAACTGTGCATCTGTTTCGCATTTGATTTGTTTGCTGCTCGTCCCGGAAGAGACAAGGCAGTGGAAACCGCTGCAAGCACCGCAGGCGATCGTGATGAACAGGAATGGAATGACGGATGGAGCGCCAATGGGGTTGGCCCTGATCATGGGAGCACTGATCTCCAGTGGCATGCGTTCACCACCTTCGTGAGCAGCACCGCCAAACAAACCAGCCACGCATAAGCCGAGAACAACGAGTCCCAATGCAGTGATTAGCTGAAGAGAATTAATGTAGTCCCGCGGTTGTAGGAGCGACCACACCGGAAGCACGGAAGCGACGTACGAGTACGCCAGCAAAATGACAACCCAAGTGATGACGGACCAGGATGCCATGGTTTGGTTGATCGTCGCCAAAAAACCTGTATTCCCAAAGATCAGGGTTACGTACATGGTTCCCAACGCAAGTAGTGATGGGAGTAACAGATTGACGTTGCGTTTGTGAAGCCACACCCCAATCGCAAGAGCAATCGGGATTTGCACAAGGCATGGAAAGATGGCTGATGGGTACTGCTTGAAAACCGAAGCAATCACCAGCCCGAAAATTGCCAGCACTATGGTAAGAGCCATGAACAGGACCAGTAGGAACAGGACTCGTACACGTTTGTTGAGAACTCGACCTGCAACATCACCAACAGTTTGCCCTTGGCTTCTCATGGATACGACCAAGGCCCCAAAATCGTGAACTGCCCCGACAAGAATCGATCCCAGCAAAACCCAGACCAGAGCGGGCAGCCATCCCCACATCACTGCAATGGCGGGACCTACGATCGGCCCCGTGCCGGCGATGGACGTGAAATGGTGCCCGAACAGAACGGATTTGTCCGTGGGGACGAAATCTCGATCGTCGTTGAGTTCGATGCTGGGCACAGAGGCAGCCGGATTCAACGAAAAAATCTTGCGGGCAAGCCAGCGGCCATAGGTGTGGTAGGCAATGAAGTATCCAACCAGCGCTCCGAGAGCGATCAACAAAGTGGTCATTCAGTGGTTTCCTGAGGCGGTTGGGGAGGGAGGAAGGGCTTGCGACAGGTGGTGTGAGCCGAAAGTACGCGGGAAATCCCAGCCATGCGGCCGGTTGCGCGCCCTATGGTAAGCCGGGGCTGCAGCAAATTTCGTGGAATCGACGCCGGTGGTGAAAGCGCCACCGAACCTTATACTAACCCGAGTGCAGGTGACAGATAAGATCGACCTGCAGATTGATTCACAGACCATCCTTGCACGGAGTACGGCGAAAGTGTCGGACAGTATTGCGAAAACGATAATTATCGGCAGTGGCCCTGCCGGTTGGTCAGCAGCGATTTATGCAGCGAGAGCTAATCTGAAGCCAATTCTATACGAGGGAACTTTCAAGCCCGAAATGATTCCCCTGGGGCAATTGGCTTTTACAACAGAAGTCGAAAATTACGCAGGTTTTCCTGCGGGTAATGTGCGTGCATTTGTTGAGTCGGCCGTGGCGAAAGATCGACATTACAACTTACCACCAGCGCCCGTTGGTCACGAGAAGGATGGTCAGCCTCACTATGCGGTTCAGGGAACTGAGCTGATGGAGTTGATGAAGCAGCAAGCGTTGAATTTTGGAACCGAGGTCATCAGTGATGATATTGAAAGCGTCGATTTCTCGGGAGACGTGCATACCCTGAAACCGGCGTCAGGCGAGTCCGTACAAGCTCACACGGTGATCATCGCAACGGGAGCTCGGGCAAACTACCTTGGGCTCCCCTCTGAGGAAGAGTACAAGAACAAAGGGGTCAGTGCATGTGCTGTATGCGATGGTGCATTGCCGATTTACCGTAGCAAGCCACTGGCGGTGGTGGGCGGCGGTGACTCTGCGGTCGAAGAGGCCACCTATCTCGCCAACTTGGCGAACGCCGATACGATCTACATGATTGTCCGCCGTGATCAGATGCGGGCATCCAAGGTGATGCAGGAACGAGCTTTGAGTCACCCAAACATCTCGGTGTTGTGGAACAGCACGGTCGGTGAAGTACGTGGCGATGGTAAATTGGTCAATGGCTTACGTGTCGATAGCACTGTCGATGATTCTTCTCGTGATCTTGAAGTTGGCGGGATGTTCGTTGCGATTGGTCACACCCCCAATACCTCGTTCCTCAACAATGCGGTTGAAATGAATGAGAAAGGATACATTCAGTGGGCCAAGCCGTTCCGCACCAATACGAGTGTTGAAGGTGTGTATGCGGCCGGCGATGTTGCTGACGACTACTATCGGCAGGCGATCACGTCAGCTGGCACTGGTTGCATGGCGGCTTTGGATGCAGAACGTTACCTCGCAGAACGCGAGTAAACTTTGC
>CAXGRW010000832.1:0-2500 GCA_964012125.1 uncultured Rhodopirellula sp. | reverse complement strand
GCGTTGCGGAATCGGCCCGCTTTGCGGCTCGCCGATATATTCAATTTCTTTCAGCCACAGCAAGGCTTCACCAACACGGTAAATGCGCTGTGTGCGATCGGGATCGCGCCTAGGACGCCATGACAGTGCTTTTTCGATATCATCCAACGTCTGGTGAATCGCATCGTCGATGTTGCCATGAAAGTGGTAGCGGATGCCCACGGGATGAACTACTACTTGGCCTGGTGGTTTCAGTGCCGCACGTTTCTTGGCAGCTGATCGGGCAATGAAGGACACTCCATCCATCAGCGCCAGCAGTCGATCGTTGGTCCGAGTGATGACGCCCTCGGGGAAAATGACCAACGGACGCTTTGCTTCTGCCAGGATGTCGACGCCGGCTTGCAGTGCTTGGCGGTCCATCCCTTCTCGATAGACACTGAAGGCGCCCATGCGGCGTAACACAAAACGTTGTAGCCAGCCTTGTTTGAAAAGATGCCAACTTGCCATCGTGTGCGGCGCGAGGCCGACACGGTGGCACACTTCATTGATCACGGACGGGTCCGCAGGACGGCAGTGATTGGGTGCCAGCAAAATGCCATGGCCAGCCTTGATCGATTCCCGAATGTGATCCAGCCCCTCGCATTCTATTGACTCGATTCCGTAGGTCTTACGTAAAAAACGAGGCATGATGCATTGCAGGCTGCGAGCCCACCACGTGCCACGGTACGGTGGCACAAACTCGTAGGCTTCATCAATGACGACAGATTGCATGCTGGCCCAAAATCCCTAGGAAGAAATGCTGTAGCGTTCGAGAAACATGATATCAGTGCTTGGGCGAGGTCACGATAGCACTGTCGACACACCTGTTCGGGGCAGGTGCCCATTTTTGTTGGTGCGTAGCGCAATCTTTTTTAAAGTTCCTGCCGTTTGCGGGATTTGTTGACTCATCCCCGAGTGTTATCGCGGCGTGCAATCAGGGATGTTTTCCCTTTCATGAAGATCTATTTGTCGAAAAAGTAGTCGGGGTAATCAAGCTTCAGTGCTTTCTTGACAGGATTGCCGTCAACAAAACACGATTCGATTTCTGCTTTTAGACGGGCTCGAGTGACAGGGTTGAGCAAAGGATCATTCGTTTCTATTCGCCATTGCTTTAGCTTTTCGCTTAGTGCGTGAAGCGTCTGGTGGTACTGTGGATCGGCAGCCAGATTTTCAAACTCCCATGGATCACTTTGTAAGTCGTAAAGCTCGTATTCGGGTGGTCGCTCCATCAGGTGGTAAGCTGATCGAACACGAGGTGAGGCTGCTTGGATAACCTCAGGCAGGCCTTCAAAGAAGCGATTGATTGTGAACGCGTAGCCTGGATTGATTTGATCAGGTTGCAGGTTCTGGATCAGTTTGTAACGTGCATCGCGTACAGTCCGTTGCGGAAAAAAATTGTGCGCTGAATGCAGGTGGTATTCCGTGTAAAGATGTTCGCGCCATCGGGCCGCTTCGTTTTGGAAGAGAGGAGCCAGGGATTGCCCAACTAGTGTGTCAGGGGCAGAGACACCGGCAGCATCCAGCAGCGTGGGCATCAAATCCAGTGTTGAGACGAGCTCGGTACGAACGGTACCCGGTTGGGTGTGCCCAGGCCAGCGGATAATCATTGGCACTCGGACGCCTCCCTCGTAGGAGGTTCGTTTGCCGCGAAGGAGGTCCGCGCCGTGATCACCGAAGTAAACGACCAGAGTCTCTTGGCCCTTGCCAGATTGTTTCAATTTTGACAGCAGGTCGCCAATCAAATGATCCAGTCGGTTCATGCAGTTGTAATAATTGGCCGTCTCTGTTCGCAGTTGAGGTGAATCGAGCCCCATGTAGTTGAGCGGTGGAACATCCGATCCCGTCAACGGCTTAGCGGGAAGTCCCGCGACTTGCTGGGTGAAAGGCCGGTGTGCGTCCGGGTAGTTCACCGCAAGAAAGAAAGGTTGCGATGATTCGGTGAAAAAAGTTGAGGCTTCGGTGGCGTACTTCTTCAGGTGCTGGCGAGCGAAATTCGATGTTGTGATTCGCTTGAAGTCGAAAGGAAATGCAGTTTTCGGACTCACATGAATTTTGCCAATAATTCCCGTTCGGTAGCCGGCGTCGTGTAGGCACTGCACCAAATTGGGCTGAGTCGCGTTGTACATGCGAAAGTTCCAGGTGGCCAATCCAATTTGACCGTTCTGGTGTGGGTACAGACCTGTCAGATAGGCGGCCCGTGATTGGCTGCATCCGGCTTGCGGCACGTACGCATTGTGAAAACGAACCCCCTTGGAAGCGAGTTCGTTCAGAATGGGTGTTTTGACATGAGGGTTTCCATAGCATCCAAGCTCCTGTCCGTTGTCCTCTGAAATGATGACCAGAATGTTCGGGCGTGCTTGTGCAGATTTCTCTGCTCCGATGCTTTCTAGCGATGCCGACAAACTCCCAAACAAGAAAACTAGTAGTAGTGAGGAAACCAAACGCATGTCTCGCAGTGTTTCGTAACGTGTCACAGGATTAG
>CAXGRW010000831.1:0-2502 GCA_964012125.1 uncultured Rhodopirellula sp. | reverse complement strand
CCGTAACAGTTCCACCCGTAACAGTTCCACCCGTAACAGTTCCACCCGTAACAGTGCCACCCGTAACAGTGCCACCCGTAACAGTGCCACCCGTAACAGTGCCACCCGTAACAGTGCCACCCGACAACGATGGAAGCAACGCCGCGAAGTCGAACTACACGCCAATGCAAAAGTCGGTGGCACGTACAACGGCTACTTCAAAGGTGGCCATGAAAATGCGAAAGCATTTTTGGAAACCGGAAAGCCACAGAAAGGTATCACTGATGAACAGGAAGCAAAATTCCGCATTCGTCAATTTGAAGAACAGGGCCCAACCTTCCGCCGGTACCTTGATGATCCGCTGACAAAAACGGGATCTTTCCTGACGATATCAAACGTCAATCGAGAAGAATTCATTGCGTTGCCACCGGAACATCCCACCGGTTGGCAAAAAAGCGAGCACGTGGTCGAAACTCTGCCGGCGGGTGACTACAAGCTGAGATTTCGCATCGGTGCCATCAAGGGCACGCCGAGCGAACGTCACTTTGTGGATCTTGGTACCGTGTTGGGGAAGGACCAATTCAAGCAGTTGGCGACCTTTCAGATCACGGGCTCAACGGACGAGCCACAGACCATCGAAGTACCGGTCCAGCTTTCGGTCAACGGTCCACGCAAGTTCGCTTTGCGTGAAAAGCGAGATCCGAAAAATGACAACCAACGCGATAAGGCCGCCAGGCAGGCAACCGGACTTGGGCCAGTTCCGGCCCTCTGGATTGACTGGGTCGAATGGGAAGGTCCTTACGACAGTCCCTCAACAGGCTCACCGTTGCAGACGATTCTCGCGAAGCATGCAAACGCCTCAAACGTCGAACCAGCTCCGGGGACGGACAAGTCTCATGCTGTCGCGACAACACAAATGGACGACGAACGTGCTCGCAAGATTTTTACCGAGTTTGCGGAGCAAGCGTTTCGGGATGTGTCTCCAGAGCCCGAATACATCGATCGTCTGGTGAGCATCTTTCAGACCAGACGTGCTGCAGGAGACACTTTTGATCTGGCAATTCGCACACCGCTAAGTGTCATTCTCGCTTCACCCGGGTTCCTGTATCTCAACGAACCGGCCGATGAAAGCGAGCGACGCGAACTGAGTGATCGTGAACTCGCCGTCCGGCTTTCTTACTTCCTGTGGAGTGGTCCACCGGATGCTGAACTTCTACAACTTGCCGAACAGAACACGCTGCATCTTTCCGAAACACTGCGGGCACAGGTTGCTCGGCTGATTGCTGATCCACGTTCCGATGAATTCGTTGCCGGCTTTGTTCATCAATGGCTGGACATGGAGCGACTCGACTTCTTCCAGTTTGATGTCAAACTGCACCGTGATTTTGATGAAAGCACAAGATCAGCCGCGCGAGAAGAGGTGTATCAGTCATTCGCCCACCTGCTTCGCGATTCGCGCGGCGGTCACATCGGCAAGCTTCTGAAGAGCGACTACATTTTCGTCAATGGTCTGCTCGCCACTTACTATGGCATCGAAGGAGTGACGGGCGATAAGTTTCGTAAAATCAAATTGCCGGCTGATTCACCTAGAGGCGGCTTACTCGGAATGGCTGCCATTCATGCGATGGGTAGTGATGGTGTCGTTAGCAGCCCCGTGGAACGCGGTGCCTGGGTGCTGCGTCATCTTTTGAACGACCCACCACCGCCTGCCCCGCCTAACGTTCCACAAATTTCACGACTGAAAGATCAGATATTGACGACGCGCGAGCGATTGCTCGCACACCAGGAAGAAGCCCAGTGTGCAAGCTGTCACCGCAAGATCGACCCGATCGGGTTCGGCATGGAGAATTTCAATGCCAGCGGAAAATGGCGAACCGAAGACAGTGATGGAACCGGCAGAAGCAAAAAGACGTGGGCGATCGACGCCTCTGGGGCATTCTACAAGGGACCGGCCTTCGGCGACTTCCGCGAACTGCGAGACCTGATCGCCGAACGAGAAGAAGACTTTGCCCGTGGCTTCACGGAGCACCTGATCGAATACGCCTTAGGTCGCCCGTTCGGTTTCACCGACGAAGAACTGGCCGCCGAGATCGTCAGGTCGGCCAGCAGCAAAGGGTTAGCCATCAGCGAACTCATTCAGGCGCTCGTTCAAAGTAAGGTGTTCCGGACGAAGTAACGGAAATCGGTAGCCCAGTGCGCAAGGGACCGAACCGCGCTATCACAAACAATCCGTCGCTCACGCGGCGGGTGACCATGGGATTTCAACAATGAATCAAATGACCAACTTACTTGGAACGATTCTCTGCTTCTGGCTTGGATGCCTTACTTGGTTGAATACGCAGAGCTTATCTGCTCATGCGGACAAGCCGAACATCATCGTTATCCTGACCGATGACCAGGGCTGGGGTGATCTGAGCGTCCATGGCAACACCAATATCAGCACCCCGAATATCGACCGACTGGCTTCGCAGGGCATGGCATTGGACCGCTTTTACGTCTGCCCCATTTGCTCACCAACACGAG
>CAXGRW010000830.1:0-2508 GCA_964012125.1 uncultured Rhodopirellula sp. | reverse complement strand
ATCGAAGCGCTCAAGGCGACCGGTTTTCTCGGCTGTGGTGTTCGCAACGCGGTCATCACGAAGAACCAGGTCGAAAAGGAGCGTTACGATGAACTGGATGACATCCTCTCCACAACGATGACTGCGATGCTGGGCCTTAGTGTCGGGTGCGCGCGTTGTCACGACCACAAATATGATCAGATTACTTCCACCGACTACTACCGCCTGCTCTCCACGTTCAGAACCACCGTTCGCGCGGAAATCCTGGCGACGCAGCCATCCGCCGAAGTGGACAAGGCACTAAAGGTTTTTGAACGTGACCACAGGAAACTAGTGACCGGACTGGCGGACTATGAAACGGAAGTTCGCAACAGCGAGTCGTACACGGGCCCGGCAATTGAGCACCAGTCGCTCGTGCTCAGCCCGTGGCAGTCAACCGGGCCGCTCGAGACGACCGGATATATTGCCGGACACAACGCTGTTTTCCCGCACGAAAAAACGCCCGGTTCAAAACCTGAACCTGAAGCGACATGGCGTCCCAGGCCGGACATTGTCGATGGAACGAGCCATCGCATTTCCGAAAGCAACAGCGTTTTCTTTTTCCACCGTACGATTACCGCAGAATCGCCAACGCCAACGATCCTTTCCTTCGGTGCCGACGATACCGTGAAAGCCTGGTTGGACGGGGAACTGATCGCGGAACGGATCGTTGCGGGTGCTGTGAATCCTGATCAGACGCTGGCTCACGTAGAGTTGCGAAAAGGCGAGCATCACTTGCTGGTCAAAGTTGTCAACGGCCCTGGTATCGGTGGTTTCTATTTCAACGTGAAGCAGCAAGGTCTGACCACGGAGATTCGAGCCATTGCCAGGATACCAGTTGCTGAGCGTAGTCCCCAGCAAGCAGAGAAGCTGCTCAATTGGTTGCGTCAATTCGATCCGCAGTGGCAGCGGCTTTCAGCTGAGATCGCAAGTCATCTCACCCAGAAGCCAAAGTATCCGCAGAAGACAGTTTTCGTCTCAACCGAGGGCAGGAAGGGCTTTCGACCAGATGTCTATAACGTGCAGGGGCCGGAGTTCTACGATCGCACTTACATTCTTGATCGGGGCGACCCGAATTCAAAACGTGAACCCGCCACACAGAGCTTTCTGCCGGTTCTCATGAAGCATGCCGACAACGAGTCGCATTGGATCGAGCAACCGCCGGCGAAAAGCAAGTCGTCCTACCGCCGCAAGTCGCTCGCCAAGTGGATTACCGATACAGAGCATGGCGCCGGAGGCTTGCTTGCGCGTGTGATTGTGAATCGCCTTTGGCAACATCACTTTGGGCAGGGGTTGGTGGCAACTGTCAACGATTTTGGCACGCAGGGGGCGCTGCCGACTCATCCAGGTTTATTGGAATGGCTCGCCGGCGAGTTAGTCCGGAATGACTGGAGTCTGAAACACATTCACCGGCTGATCATGACCAGCGAAACCTTCCAGCGGGAATCCGTCTTCCTGGAGGATGCCGGTAAGATCGATCCTGAAAACAGACTACTCTGGCGTTACGCGCCTCGTCGTCTGGAAGGAGAAGCGATACGCGATTCGATGCTGGCCGTGTCAGGCCAATTGGATCGCTCGATGTTTGGTCGTGGATCGCTTGATCCCCGGCAGAAGCGGCGCAGCATTTACTTCACGGTCAAGCGCAGTCTGCTGATCCCGATGCTCAATCTGTACGATGCTCCGGAGGCGCTTTCGAGTACGGGCCGTCGCAACGTCACAACAACTTCCCCTCAGGCACTGCTGCAGATCAACAGCCCCTATGTCCGTGAACTGGCCGAGGCGTTTGCCACCCGAATCTCCGACAAGGCAAACGGCGAATTACCGAGAATTGTGACACTCGCCTATCGGCATGCGCTCAACCGTGAACCCTCTCCAGTTGAGCTGAGTGCTGCTATCGCGTTCATTGAGGACCAACAGGCTGATTACGCAAGCAACTCTGGAGCGAACGCTTGTGCGAAGGCGGTTGCCGACTTCGCACAAGCGATCCTTGCCCTCAATGAATTTATCACCGTGGATTAATGTCATGACTGAACAAAGCAAACGCACGCGACGCGATTTCGTCAGCCTTGGCGGTCATGGGCTCGGAGCTCTGGCACTGACCACCATGTGTCTGCCGAGCCGCGGCGGCGCCGCTCCCCCGCATGCGACTCGCGTGCAGATTCCGCCTCAGGCCAAGTCGGTGATCTGGCTGGTCATGAATGGCGGGCAAAGTCAGGTCGATACGTGGGATTACAAACCGGAGTTGGTCAGGTCAAACGGCAAGAAGCTGGAAGGATTCGACAATGAAGTTGGCTTCTTTCCCGAGAAAGTTGGCGCGATTATGCAGTCACCGTTCAGTTTCAAGCAGTATGGCCAGAGTGGAAAATGGGTATCCGAGATTTTTCCGCAGACGGCAAAGCATGTGGATGACATGGCGTTCGTGCATTCATGCCACGGCAAATCCAACAACCACTCGCCTGCACTCTTTACGTTAAACACCGGCGTCAGTCG
>CAXGRW010000829.1:0-2510 GCA_964012125.1 uncultured Rhodopirellula sp. | reverse complement strand
GTTGGTGGTGACCCTTGGTAGTAGCGATGCTGATGAGGCAGCGGTTTCGTCGTCGGTGACGATTCCAGATGGTCAGTCGAGTGTTGACTTTGCGATCAGTGGTGTTGCAGATGGTCTTGTGGATGGCAGTCAGTCAGCCACCATCACTGGCACCGCAACCGGATTTGAATCGGGAACTGGCAGTGTCACCGTCTTGAATGTCGATAGTCCTACATTGAAGCTGAGCATTGCTGAAACGGAAGTTGCCGAGGACGGATCGGTGACTGCAACCGTTTCTCGTAATACTGATTCTGGTTCTAGTTTGTTGGTGTCTCTTTTCAGCAGTGACAGTGGCGAGGCTGCGGTTGCTCAAGACGTGGTGATTCCAAGTGGATCGCTGAGTGCGGATTTCAGCGTTTTGGGGCAGTTGGATGGCGAAGTTGACGGGAATCAAACCGTAACGGTGACCGCTAACGCAGTCGGTTTTGCTGACGGAAGTGACTCGATTGATGTCACTGACGTTGACTCGGGAATTTATGACCTGTTTTACTTCTCGCGTAAAAACAATGGAACGGTTGATGGTGTCCTGTTCCAAAATGAAGATATCGTCGCTTACAACGGCAGTGAGTTCAGAGTGTTTTTTGATGGGACACCTTGGGCCAGTGGGCTGACGTTGGATGCGTTCTATATTCAGGATGATGGTGACATTCTGATGTCCTATAGCGTCGCTGGGAGCATCACTGGTGGGTCGCTTTCCTTTGATGATTCAGACATTATTCGGTTCTCTCCAGCCACGCAGACCTGGGCACTTTACTTCGATGGAAGTGATGTTGGTCTCAGTAGTAATGGAGAGGACGTCGATTCCATCGGTTTCGCACCGGACGGCAGACTTGTGATCTCGACGAGTGGTTCCACTTTTGCGAACGGTGTGAGTGCTCGTGATGAAGATTTGCTTGTGTTCAATCAGACTTCATTGGGGGCCAATACTGCAGGAAGTTTTGAAATGTACTTTGATGGTAGCGATGTGGGGCTATCGACTTCATCCAGCGAGGATGTGGATGCGATCTCGATCACTGGTGATGGAACGATTTATCTGTCCACGGTTGGCAACTTTAGTGTCATCGGTACCAGTGGTGCGGACGAAGATGTGTTTGCTTTTGAGCCCGCGACTCTGGGCGCGAGTACCGGCGGCACTTTTCGGCCTGGGCTTTACTTCGATGGAAGTGCTTACGGTTTCGGGAATGATGTCGGAGGCTTGCAAGTAGCGGATCCTCCTGCAATTGGTTCTGGGGCAGCAGCGGCAGCGCCCGGGCTTGGTGCCGTTGCTCCTGATGGGCTGTTGGTAATCATGGATTTTGAGCCTGTGGTGCCGATGGAAGTTCTTGGGCCAATGACATTTGCCCAGTGGCAGTCGCTCAGTAATAGCGAAATCGTGTTGGCACCAACAAGTGAAGCACCAGAGATGGTTGACCAGAACAAAGCAGATAAAACGTCTGATGATGACTTGCACGTGATGTGTCTGGATGAAGTCTTTTTCAAGTGGGGGCTTTAAGCCAGGCCAAGCTGTTCCCATGTGTTCGGTGCAACGTAGGCAACACCTCGCTGTGGTTGGTGGGCAGGATGCTGTTTTGCGTGTCAGCGATGAACTGTCTGACGTTGATGTGGGTTCGTCGCATTGCTTTGTCATCAACCGATGTGCCAGACGGGCGCGGTGCGAATCGAGATCATCCTGCGGATTCAGGGATGTTGGTTTATTTCTTGCCGGAGGTCGAGCGGTAAGCGTCCGGCAACTTATCGCCAAAGTGCAGGCGTTGGAAAATCCTTGCTTAGCAGCACTGGGTCAGGGCTTGGTCTACGATCTGGTCGTATTCCTGTTTTGCTTTGATAAGGAATTCGAGTTGTTCGGCTGTCAGGAATCCCAGTTTCTTAGCGAGTTCACCAAAAATCATTTTGCAGTTCTTCTGTTCGTCACAAACACGAACGACCTGCTCTGTTGTTAGCAGTCCATGCTGTACTGCAAGCTCGCCGATCGGTTGCACTCTGAGGCGAATTGCCAATGGAACTTCTTGCTGACTTGATTTCTGGAAAACCATCGCTTGCTGGCCCGAAGTGAGTAAACGTGTCTTGCTGACTAAACAGCCCTGCTCACTTGAAGCGTACTTCGATAATTGAGAGTGGGGCGGCGTGATCGATCGGTTTTTTGGAAATACGTGCGGATTGCTGTAACACTTTCAGTTTTGTGTGCCCCCATTTCGGCTGGCTGGGACTTGTGTTGAGCCTTGGCGACGGTTTTCACTGGCTGTTTGCAATCCGATGAGACGGGAGGGACGAGAGCTCTCGATTGGGGTGCGTGCAAATGAACTGTCTGGTGATCTGAAGGGATTTCAGTCCCTGAGGGTGCGTTTTTTGTTTTTCAGCCTTATCTGGTGACGGGGGTTTGCGTTGCTCACGACGCCGCTCCTATGGCGGGATGACTGGGTAATCAACCCGAGAGCTGTTGCATCCACGCGATGAAATCATGAAGACGATGG
>CAXGRW010000828.1:0-2513 GCA_964012125.1 uncultured Rhodopirellula sp. | reverse complement strand
CAACCACGAACGAGTTGGGCGTGCTGAGCAAAAATTGAGTTTGGGTTTTAAAAAAAGGATTTGAGTACCATGAGTCGTTCCGGTGACTTGTTTAGCCAGCAGGATCGGGCATGGGGGTGATTCTTTGTGGGTCCGCGATTTTATCGAGGTCCATTTGGTCTTCATCTCTGAAGGGATGCTCTTCTATGTGGTTGTCGTCGTGGTGACTCGCAACCAGCGAGATGAACAGCACGGTCAAAAATGTGAATATAAAGGCTTGCAGGAAACAGATAAACAACTCAAGAAGCGTAAGCACGATACCGGCAAGGATTACCGCGATCTGAACTCCATAAGCCATGCCATGACTCACCTCTACAGCAGCGAAGACCAATCCGATGAACGCAGCGAGCACCAAATGCCCCGCCATCATCGTGCCAAACAGTCGCATTGCTAAGACGACGCACTTGATAATCAGGCCTAACCACTCCAGAAAGAAAAGTGGAATACCGATCAGAAGCATCTTCTTGTCTTGCCAACCCAGCGGGTTGAAGTGGGCAAAAAAGGCCTTTACACCCGTTTCTTTGATACCGATGTAAATGATCGCGATAAATGTGCCAGTCGCAAGCACTACGTTGAGAGATAAGTTGCCCGTCGCTGTGCCCCCGAGGTGAAGCAGGTGCTCATTGTTCGTACCGAAGACGAAAGCAGTCAGGTACAACGCCGGGCCAATAGGAACCAAGCCCAGCACATTGGCGAACAGGACAAAAAAGAAGATTGTCCAGATGTAGTAAATGTATTTGTCGGTCAGTTCATGAAGATTGGGGCGGACCACCTCATCTCTCATGAAAGAACACATGGTTTCAAAAATTTGAGCGAACCGCCCGCGGGTGCGGTATGCCTCGAGTCCCTCGCCCTGCACCCGAACACGACCCGCGACAAACTTAAATACCAAGATCACAGCGACCCCGGATACGAAACTCATCAACAGGTGATTCGTGATGGAGAACTGGTAAACGCCGTCAATGATGTTCAGTGCAGGTATGTGCCTGCCAGGAACCTCCACTTCAAACAGCGGTCCATGCACGGTGTGCGGGATCACGTGCGAAGTGGGGTCTTGTGCGGATGCGAGTAGCAGGTTCATTCCAGCATTCATTTTCAGAAATCGGTCCCATCAACTAATACGTCTGATGCTGTGAGGGGTACTTCCGGCGTCGCGGCATTGAGGGCGGTGGCTTTCTTCGCAAGCCAAAAGACTTCAAATGCAGTCAACGCGATGTACCATCCACAAACAAAAAGAACGATTGTTTCGACTGGCAGTCCCACTTGATAACGACACAGCACGAGAAGTGCAACGGTGCCTATGACACGAATAATCATGGTCGCTTGGACGCCAACCAAAAACAGGCCGCTTCTCTGGATTCGCTGTTGTCTCGAAAGCTTCGATTCGGCCGGGAACTGAGGCGTCGCGAGCGTCATGCCAGGGATCAGTGCACAGACGGAAATCAGCCCACTCATGACTGCGATAAAGGTTGTTGGCCAGAACAGGTCGAATGCTGAAAAATAAACGATAACCGAAGAAAATACGGCTAAAGCGGCCCAAGCGAGCAGCATCCGACTCGTAACCTTCCCAAAAAGGCCACGGATCGAGACTGCCTCGACGGTTTGAGTTTTTGTTTTCATTCCTGTTGAATGCCAAAATTTAAGTAGCACAAGTTGGGTCATGCATTACTTTTCTCGATTTGCCGCAACGCTTTCATGATGAAGCGGAACATCCCTAGGCCGAAACCGATAAAGCCGCCCAACGCAAAGCCAATGCTGCGTTCACCTCCAAAGTAGCGGTCAACCAAGTGACCAAGCCCTGCCGAGAGGACGGTTGTTCCTGCTAGTTCAATGCCCATTCCTGCCACGACTGCGAGCGAGCGAGGGCGATCAGCATGGTGGAACTTAGCCTTTTCCTCTTGAGGTTTCTGTGTACGAGGCGAATCAGAATTTGCTTCGGGTCCGGTTGGGCCCTCACCAGAGTCGATCGGCGCGGTTGGTTCGGGTTTAGGCACGGCAGCGCTTTCATTTCGAGGCAGTGTCCGGGCAGCTCGGCTAATGTGATTTGTATTTCTTCAGAATCCAGTGCCAGCGACGTATGGTCGCACCCCTGCTGGTGTTTTGAGATTAAGGCCAGCTCGGCAATTCTTCTGTGCCTCCCGCGTCGTTGGCGATCCAAGTCGGCTCGTCGTTTCGTTGATGGCAGCTTGTGTCTGTTTGGCTCGGGGTTTCGCATTCAGTTGGCATCTCGCCGGTCCGCTGCTTGGCCGTCGAGTGAGCCGTCAGTCAGCCTTATCGAGGCTTCGCATGCTATCAGTTTTGCCCATTGGATGCCCGTTGGAACCTTATTGCGCGTTGATTGGGGGGGGAGTCGCACTCAGGGCTAGGTGGTTGGTTCGCCCCGCTAAGAGTGTCCCCCAGGCCGCAAAGTTTCACTTTTCTACCGATTTGTCAGGCTGTAACGGTTAATTTTCCGTGCTTTGTGTCAAAAGGTT
>CAXGRW010000827.1:0-2514 GCA_964012125.1 uncultured Rhodopirellula sp. | reverse complement strand
ACAAGAAACACCATGGTAGTGCCATGCATGGTGAACATCTGATTGAAAAGATCGGGTGACAAAAACGTGTTGTTTGGAAACAACAACTGCACCCTAATCAACAACGCTTCCAAACCGCCAATGGCAAGAAAGAAAACGGCCGTGCATATGTAAAGGATTCCGATTCTCTTGTGATCAACGGTGCTGACCCAGGACAATAAACGCCCGGTGGACGTCGAACGTTCGACAGCCCCACCAGCACTTGTCCCACTATCAGCATTTGCCACATCATCAAAGGCTAGTACTTCAGAATCGCTCATTTCAGCGTCTCCAAATATGCCACCAGGTCATCCAGTTGTTGGTCCGTAAGTTTAAAGTCTGGCATTTTGCACCCTGGCTTATAGGCGGCAGGGTTCTTCAGCCAAAGGCGAAGGTTTTCTGGCGTGTTACTCAAAACACCCGCAGCCAATTCGCTCCGACTGGCAAGATGAGTGAGATCAGGCGCGATCGAACGATCCGCCCCGGTTCCAGCGATCGCATGACACTGTGAACACGTCAAAGATAAAAAAGTCTTCCTGCCGGCGACAGCATTTGGCTCAACCGGTACCGGAGGCACAACCTTCTCACTTGAAAGCCACGCCTCATAATCTTCAGGATCATGTGCGTGGACCAGAAAATTCATCCATGCATGTTGAGTCCCACAGAATTCGGCACACCGCCCCTGATACACACCGGGCTCATTAGCCTGCAACCAGATGTAATTTTCACGGCCGGGAATAGCATCCATTTTCCGTGCCAAGCGGGCGACCCAAAAAGAGTGAATCACATCGGCCGACGAAAGCTGAACCCGCAATCGCTTTCCAGTGGGTATATGGATCTCATTGGCGGAAACGATGTCGGTACCTGCATACTCGATCTCCCACCACCACTGATGCCCAGTCACGATCAAGTCAGCGACCTGTTCACCCGGCGGGTGAGCTTGGGGCACAGCGTTGAAGGTCAGAACAAGCTTGGCACTGATGGCCGCTATCCACAACACAACGATGACAGGTGCCACGATCCATGCAATCTCTTTGCGATGACTGCCGAAATCTTGAGTTGGCAACTTGCCTTTGGAGCGAAACTTGAAGAGCGCAATGCAGATCAGGCCAGCGACAATGGAGAAAATCCCGCCGCTTATCCACAACACCTGCACAAACAGATCGCGAATCGCTTCTGCCTGCGGTGATGCAGGATCGAAAACTGGAAAACTGGACATATGGGGGTCCAAGACTCGTTTCGCGACGAACACTCGCCCGCGTAACTGACGGCCGATCTCGCTATAGTCTAGAGAGAAACTCGACGCCTGCTAACCCACGCAAGCTTGTCGTTGCTAAAAATGAAAACGCGAGCGAATGCGTCCATCTACCCCACCCGCTGTGGTGGGAGAGCAAGCAAGCAGGAAACACATCGAGCACTTTAAGAAGAAAGCTCTCGCCATTACGAAATCCCACCCTCACCTGGCTGCGCGGCCGCCGCGGCGGCCGGACCCAACAGAAGCCCGCCGAATGATGAATCCTCGGCGGCCAGCTAAGGCAACCAAAGCGATGAACGACAGTCACGGACTCTTTGCCACACCGCAGCCATTCTCCTGAATCATGTCGCGGCCGTTACAACCCTGCATCACACGCGGTACATCCCTGAGCAATTAACAATGAGCAATTTTCTCTGCATCATGGAGAAACACTTTTCTCTGCATCATGGAGAAACAGTTTTCTCTGCATCATGGAGAAACAGTCTCTACATCACAGAGAAGTAATTTTCGCAGGCCAAGTCAAAATACTCATTCCTGAGTTCGGGCTCCAGCTCGTTGTATAAGCAATAGTTCTTGACTTGGAGCAGAAGATCCCGGGGGTGGCACATCCTCATCGGACGCCCTGCCGCACGGTAATGGGTTTCGATCAGATAATCGATCGCACCGGAGCGATACGGGATCCCCGTGCCCTTGCAGATCACTTTAAAGAGAGACCGAAAATCTTCCTCGCTCGGATCGACAGCTTCAATCTTGTAAGGAATACGTCGCAAGAAAGCATCATCCACTAAATCTTTGGGTTCCAAATTGGTACTGAACACGACCATTTGATTGAATGGCACCTGTATTTTTTTCCCACTGGCCATGGTCAAAAAATCGTACCGTTTTTCCAAGGGAACAATCCAGCGGTTCAACAATTCGTCAACACGCATTTTCTGACGCCCGAAGTCATCAATCACGAGGATGCCACAGTTGCTTTTGATCTGCAAAGGCGCTTCGCTGATATTGGTATCAGCACTGCACTGAACCTCGAGCATGTCCATCGTCAGTTCACCCCCGGCGATAATCGTGGGCCTTTCAATGCGCACCCACCGTTTATCAAAACTGCCATTGTCCAACAAACCACCGCCAGGCTCAGGCATGGCACTATGATGACACATGGGGTCATAAATACGCAGGACATCCCCCGCGACGTCAATCGCACGGGGAATCCAAACATATTTACCAAACGCGCCGGTCACACG
>CAXGRW010000826.1:0-2525 GCA_964012125.1 uncultured Rhodopirellula sp. | reverse complement strand
GTAGTTTTGTGAAATGCCCATCGTGTCACCAATCTCTCGGTAACTAAAACCATCAAGCATCAATAACGTTAGCGAACGATCGATCTCATCAAATTGGGCGATCTGTTCGTAAAGCCATTCCAGTTGCGGGTTCGCCGCACTGGATTTTTGCAATAGCAGTCGATCGTCAGCGATGATCGACTGATGATTCTCACGGTGACGATGCTCCTTTTTGGACCAGCCGATCGCGCAGTAAAGTGCAACGCGATAGACCCAGGTTGTGATAGCAGAGTCGCCACGGTATCCCGGTACGGAATGCCAAAGCTGAGTTGTGATCTCTTGAAAGAGATCGTCTTGGTCGTGAGAGTTGAACGCGTAGGCGCGAACAACCTTGAAAAGCAGGCCACGATGCAGGGTGAGCCAATCTTCGAAGATTTTCTGTTGTTCATCAGGTTTCATGGTCTGGCTTTGTCCTATCAATCATTTCAACCTAACTAGTGACTCGTCATGGTGAATTACTTACAGAAAAGACAAACCTTCCAGAAATTCTTGCTGCTGCTTCGTCGATTGATGCGAATGCTCTCGACGATAGCACACTCAGAAAGCGTGATTTCCAGCTTACGCTGTGGCGTTGGAGTCCAGTGGACTGAATTTGACGTCTGATGCGGTGCGTCTTGGTTGCGCTGCATTGGGGAATCCCGTGCAGGCTGCTGGGAATCACACTGCAAATGCTCTGAACACGAACGAAAGCACATGTGGAAGTGTGTTGCTCACGCTCAGATTCATCGGTGGGCAAAGATCATGAGTTCATCGTGCGTTTACTGACCCAGAACTTTTCGGCGATTCACAGTGGTCAAATGACTCTCTCGGGGCTTTGAGAGTCTCAGTTTGCTGTGTTCTCCGAGTTTTTGTGCGAACAGCTTATGTGACTTCACGTCCTCTTGCTTATTCCCCTGTGTGTGGAATTCGACGACGTCCATCACGAAGACCAGCGTTCCAGTGGCGGGCCATTGTTGTCCTTGCCGGTTTGCAACGGCTGCTTCAGCCAGGGAGATCGCCAGTGTGAGATTACGATCGGGGTTATCTTGGTATTCCGAAACCAGAAACTCCGCGGCACCGCACAACACTTGTGTTTTAAAGTGTCCGGATTCATTGCAGATCGAATGGAAGGTTGACTTGGCTTCCTCGAATTTTCCCTGGTGATACAGGCCTTTGCCTTTGATCCCCAACGCGTTGACCATCCGAGCGTTGTCGCCCATCATCGAGTTGGCCAGTTTGACCATGGCGTCACCATCCTTTTTTTCAAAGATGTTGCTTAGTTTGTCGCGGTCGAAGCCCTTTACGGGCTGGAGATTGCTGTCCTTCCCGGTCTGGGCAGGTCTGTTGCTGACACTCGCATGTGCGTCAGAGGGGCGATTGAGTTTTTTCTTTGCAGTAGCCAGGTCGTAGGTGTTCAGCACAATCTCTGCCAGTGGACCTCCCATGTTCTTTGGGTGTCCCCGCCAGGCAAGGATGCCCTCTTGATTGACGATCAGAACAGTCGGGATTCCCGCAGTTGCTGTTCGCGTCATGTACTCCGCCTTCATTTGACCACCGATGTCCTCGCAGATCACGTACCGCATCTTGTCGGTGTTTGCTTTGACAAAATCAATGGTTGGAGTGGCATTTCCGGGGGCCAACGCCAGGCCGATGATTTGGACGCCATGCTTGGTATACCTGTCAGCGATATCGCTCGTGTGCGGCATCATTTCAATGCATGGTGCGCACCATGTCGCCCAGAGGTCGATGACGTAGACCTTGCCCTTGGCAAAAGACTCGACTCGCTTTCCTTTGAGCCACGTCACCCGCTTTCCAATGGCAGGTAACTCGTCCCCAATCATGAGCGGTTTGAATGGCTTGCTTTCCGCCGCTGGCAGGTGAGGTAGAAAGCACGTGGAAACGGTAATGCATGCGATTGAGAGAAGGGAACGCATCATATCTTGGTCCATGATGAGCGACGATGAGCGACGTTCGGCTTGCGCCCGGACAGCCTGACGGTCGACTATCAAGAGGCCCACGAATGTCGCCAGCATATCAAATTTGCGATGCGTCTGATGCTGAAAACGGTGATGGCCGTGAAGTGGCTTGTCTGGAGACTGCTCACCAGTGAAATAGTGGGCTCAGGTCGTGAACGGAAAAATCTCGCTTGTCACCAGAATCAAAATCAGTCTTCAGCGTGTTGGGTACTGCGGTGACTTCTCCCGAATAGGCTGCCGTCGCTCTCTGGACAGATTGGTCTACACTTGCTCATACGCTGAAGTGCAGACCCGTCCTCATGCACGGAAGTGCAGGACCGTGGTTGGTTATCAAGGTTCAGCACCGCGTGATTAGAAAGCAAGGTGAAACATCGTGATTAGACAGAACGCCATTTAGCCAAGGTCAAAGCTATTCAGAGGTAGCGGTGGCCCAATGACGAGTAGCGTGTCGTTGAACCCCTGCGGATTCGTCCATGATGCGTTTGTGCTAACCCCGTGCGTTAACCATGCCCTAACGCATTTTGACGGAAG
>CAXGRW010000825.1:0-2525 GCA_964012125.1 uncultured Rhodopirellula sp. | reverse complement strand
AACTTCCAAGACACGACCTCCGTAAGCGAGATCAACGGCGAACCTGCCATGGTCGTGAACGTCGAGCGTGCGAAGTCGGAAGACTTGTTAGCGATGGTCGATGCGGTAAAGGCCTACGTTGCCGAAAAAGAATTACCGGCTGGATACAGATTCGAAGTCTGGGGTGATAGCAGCAAGG
The DNA here is from genome assembly GCA_964012125.1 of uncultured Rhodopirellula sp. GTDB lineage: Bacteria > Planctomycetota > Planctomycetia > Pirellulales > Pirellulaceae > Rubripirellula. The sequence goes on along the minus strand of CAXGRW010000825.1, from coordinate 2,347 downwards.
AAGTACGCGGACGCCTATCGCTGCTGTTGCGTAACGGTTTCTCTGGCTTGCTGCTTGTGTTTCTGGTGCTCACGCTTTTCCTTGAGATGCGTCTGGCCTTCTGGGTTGCCCTAGGGATCCCGATCTCGATCTTGGGTGCGGGAGCTGCACTTGCGTGGAGCGATCAGACGCTGAACATGTTGAGCCTGTTCTCGTTTCTTGTTGCCTTGGGCATCGTTGTCGATGACGCCATCGTGATTGGTGAGAACATTTACGCGCACATGCAAATGAAAAAATCATTGATCCATGCAGCGATCGATGGGACCGTGGAAGTCATGCCTAGCGTCACTGCTTCGGTGACAACGACAATCATTGCGTTCGCTCCCATGTTTTTCGTCTCGGGAGTGATGGGGAAGTTCATGGCAGTCATTCCATTTGCTGTCATCGCAATGCTGGCGATCTCATTGTGGGAAAGCATTTTCGTTCTGCCTTGCCACTTGTCTCACCAGCACTCCGGCTTCTTCCGCTGGCTTTCGGTTCTGACTTACCCGCTCAGACCACTCGGTATCGCTCTGAATTGGCTAAGCCCACGAGCAGGTCGAGGCTTAGACTGGATCTGCAAATCGATCTACCTTCCAGCCCTTGGATTCTCACTAAAACATCCCGCTGTGCCGCTGGCAGTCGCCGTCATGATGTTCATTGTGACGGGCGGAATGATCCGAGCAGGGATCGTTCCATCGATCCTGTTTCCAAAATCGGACAACAATAACCTGCAAGCGACGATTGCTTTTCCTGATGGCACCACCGCTGAAGAGACAGACAACGCGACTCGAAAAATGCTGGCAGCACTCAGCACTGTTTCCAAGCGGATTGCGTCTGACAGATCCAGAGAAACTGGCATCCCTATCGAGGAGATTTACGATTCCGAAATAGAAGGGCAAGGCACAGGTCCAGTCCGCCTCACCTACCGTGACGTCGGCACGATTTCCAACCTGCAAAACGCGGCGGGCGGTGGTGGCTCCGGAAGCCATGTCGGGCAAATCTTTGCTGAGTTGTTCGATACCGAGATCCGCGATATTCACAGCGACGACCTGCTGACAATGTGGCGTGAAGAGGCGGGCAACTTTCCAGGTGCCGACCGCATAACCTATGGATCAGTAGGGATTGGACCCGGCGGCAAGGCAATTGAATTTAAATTACTCGCCCCCAGCGGTGACGTAGACCAACTCCTTGCAGCCACCGAAACTGTCAAAGCTCAACTTGGTGAATTTGCGGGGGTCTACGACATTGCGGATGACAACACCCCCGGCAAATGGGAATTCCAGTTCCGCGTCAAAGACCGCGCTCTCGCTACGGGAGTCACGCCAACAGATCTCGGCACCACGGTTCGGAATGCCTACTTTGGCGCTGAGGTCATGCGTCTGCAAAGAGGTCGTCACGACGTCAAACTCATGGTGAGATATCCCGAAGACGAGCGGGGCAGCCTCGTTGATTTTCGCGAGATCCGAATTCGTACGCCTGATGGTGCCGAACGCCCAATCACTGAACTCGCGGAAATCGACTATCAACGGGGCTTCTCAGAAATCAACCGTGTTGACCAGATGAGATCGATCACCATTTCTGCTGATCTTGATGAAACCAAAGCGAATGCAAATCGGATCATAAATGAGCTTCAGGAAAAACACGTTGGCGCTTGGCAGCAGTCTTTTCCAGCAGTCAGTTTTCGATGGGAGGGACAGCGCGAACAGAGTCGTGATTCTGTGGGCAGCCTGATGAGAGGATTCGGCATCGCCGTGCTGGCAATGTTCGTGCTCTTGGTCCTCCAATTCCGCAGCTATCTCCAACCGCTGCTGATTCTTGCAATCGTACCGTTCGGAATGATTGGAGCAGTATGGGGGCATGCTCTACTTGACATTCCGCTCACTCTGTTCAGCATGTTTGGACTAGTCGCACTTTCAGGAGTTGTGATCAACGACTCAATCGTATTGATCGACTTCATCAACACGAGAATACGAGATGGCGTTCCCATCCGAGAAGCCCTGATGGAATCCGGCGAACGTCGTTTCCGCCCCATCATGCTTACCAGCATGACGACCATCGCTGGCTTGATTCCGTTGATGCTGGAACGGTCGTTCCAGGCGCAACTGTTGATCCCCATGGCAGCGAGCCTCGCATTCGGCCTCGCTCTTGCAACCTTCCTCGTGCTTCTGCTGGTCCCAACGTTCTACTCGCTGTACACCCGTTTCCTGACGTTATTCGGTGTTCCAGTCACAGAGAAAACCGACTGATTTCCAGACGCACAGCGAACTAGTGTACCAGCGAACTAGTGGACCAGCATGGTTCAGGACAGCCGAGATGCGTGACCCAC
>CAXGRW010000824.1:0-2532 GCA_964012125.1 uncultured Rhodopirellula sp. | reverse complement strand
TTCGACGCTCAAACGGACGCCCCGCAACCGAACTCTTTCAGATGTTGAGTGAAGCCGAAAAACGCATCGGTCTTGCCAAACGTGATGTTCACCGACACATCGGTGATGTCACTCTGTTTTGGTCTGGGATGTATCCCGAACGACTGAGACGACTCAGACCCGAGCGATCACCTGATGGTTTCTTGGACTACTGCAAACAAGGCAAACGAGCCTATGCAATCGCCGCCGAGATCGAAGGAGATGCAAATCGTCCTTCCAGCGATTTGCTTCATCAACTCAGCAGCGAGTTTGAAATGTGCGCTTACGGATTGCGCGAAGTACGTCGTGAGTGGGAACGCGGGCCGTCTGATGGTGGACCACTTTTAATTTCGTAAGTCACTGCGAAACCAGAGATTCCAAGGTCGCTGTTCCTGTTACAGTGCCCCAAAAACCCGCACCACTGCGGCTACCACAGTGGTCGATTTGATTCATGCCAACGGATCTCATCCCTCCATCGCCGGGCACAACTGCATGACAGCAAGCTTCGCCTCGATCTACTCTTGGCCCACCAGATCAGATCGCACGCTCACACTCAGCTTCAATGCTCACACCACCGCAAGCTCATATCCTGCGGTGATGGCGCACACGCTCACACACGTTACGCTGCTATCATCAATTGATCAGCTTTACGAAAAGGAAACATCACAATATGTCAGTCAGTCAGAAACGTTTCGACTCGGTATGTGCAAGAGCCCGCGAGGCCATGTTACTGCACTCCACGGCTGACACGCTTGAGTGGGATGAGCGAACCGGGATGCCGATTGCCGCCGGAGAGTATCGTGCTCAGCAGATCTCTACCTTACGCGCCCTCGTACACGAGCGGCGCACAGAGTCCAACTATGGAGATGACCTGCAGGAATTGATTCAAGAATGCGAAAACGAAGACCCCCACGGCCCAATAGCCGCTACCGCACAGCAGTTGCATCGAGACTGGCAACGTGATTGCAAACTGCCAACTGAACTAGTTGAACGCATCTCCAAAGCAACAGTACGTGGACAACAAACATGGGATGCAGCACGACAAGCCGATGATTTTTCAATCTTTGAAGAGACACTCGGACATGTCATCGATCTGAAACGCGAAGCAGGGCAACGACTCAGCGAAGGAACCGATCGAAGCGTCTATGAAGCATTACTGGACGAGTACGAACCGGATGCAAAGGTGGACGACATTCAGCAAGTGTTCGATGATCTACGAACGCCACTGGTCCAGTTAATCGCAGCGATCAAGGATTCCCCTCAGCAACCGGACACCAGTATTCTTGAACGCACTTACTGTATTGATGACCAACGGGACTTCAGCCATTTTGTTGCTGAGCAGATAGGATTTGACTTTGAGCGAGGTCGATTGGATGAAACATCCCATCCATTTTGCACCACGCTGGGTCCGCATGATTGCCGCATCCTGACTCGATACGACCCTCACTGGCTGCCTGCAGGTTTGTTCGGAACAATGCATGAAGCAGGTCATGGGATGTATGAACAAGGACTGCGACCCGATTGGTTTGGACTGCCGCCAGGATCTTATGTCTCACTAGGGATTCATGAGTCCCAGTCGAGATTATGGGAGAATCAGGTAGGTCGCAGTCGCCCGTTTTGGGAATGGCTTTATCCACAGACTAACGAGGCATTCCAATCACAACTTGATGGCGTCTCGCTGGATACCTTTTACTTTGCCATTAATACAGTACGCCCCAGCTTGATTCGAGTTGAAGCAGATGAAGCAACTTACAACTTACATATCATCATTCGTTTTGATCTCGAACAACAACTGATTGATGGGTCTTTAAAAGTCAAGGACTTGCCTGAAGCATGGAACGCCCGCTACCAGAGTGACTTGGGCATTTGCCCGCCCTCAGATGCCGATGGAGTACTGCAGGATGTCCACTGGAGCGCCGGCTTGATCGGTTATTTCCCAACCTACACGCTGGGAAACGCTGCGGCAGCACAACTTTTTGACGCTGCCAGTGAACAGATCGGCGACCTAGACGAACTTTTTGCACAAGGTGAATTCCGTCTTCTACTGGATTGGTTACGAGAACGAATTCACTTTGATGGTCGCTGCTACAGTGGTTCTGAGCTGATTGAGAGAGCAACCGGAGCACCACTAAGTGCTACCCATCTGATCAAATACTTGAAGTCAAAACTGGAACCTCTCTACGGAATCAGTGAAAGTTGACATGCGAGGGGTCTGATGGGAGATCGACCTGATTTTTGTCGGTCGTTCCGTTACACTCTCGTATTCCTTCACTGCTTCTCAAAGGTCACCATGATTATTTCGAATTGCCCAAGGTGCCAAGAAGGGTTTCGCGTTCCGCTAGGGACAATGCCAGAAGACGCCTATGCGATGTGTCCTTGGTGTCACGAGACCTTTCCGCTCGTCGAAGTGCTCAATCATCTTCCACCCGCGTTACAAATCCTGACAGCCGATGGTGAACCCATTGCTATCATGGAACCCCTCGCGAGTCACTCTGCAGCGGGAATTCAATCGCT
>CAXGRW010000823.1:0-2535 GCA_964012125.1 uncultured Rhodopirellula sp. | reverse complement strand
CAGGATCTACGCCGCTAACATAGACGATCCCATCGATATCGGGTGCCTCACCGCGGGTGCGACCGATCCAAACACCATCCTGATCTGGCAGTGGCGAGTCAATGATGACGTCTTCAACGGAACCGATTCGACTCTCGTTCCACTCAAACGCAATTTGCTGCTGGATCGCCATGATCGTGTCATGACGTTGCTGGGCAATTTCAGCTGGGACACGGTTGGGAAGCTTAGCCGCAGGCGTATCTTCCTCGACCGAGTAAGTGAATACGCCGAGGTGCTCAAATTTTTGCTGTTCGGTAAAGTCCGCGAGTTGCGCGAAATCGTCCTCAGTCTCGCCCGGAAATCCGGTGATCATGGTGGTCCTCATCACAAGGCGATCGATACGGGAACGTAGTTTCCCCAATATCTCTTCCTGACTCGCTCGCGTTGTCTTCCTCGACATTCTCTTGAGCATCGCATCGCTTGCGTGCTGCAGTGGCATGTCGATATACGGCAAAATCCTCTCGGCTCCGGCAAGCGTATCGATCAAGCGATCATCAATGTACATCGGATAGAAGTACATCAGCCGAATCCAATCGAGGCTTTCGATCTTATCAAGCTGCTGCAACAGTTCGCTGAGCCTCGCCTCACCGTACAGATCACGGCCATAGTACGTTGTGTCCTGAGCGACAATGACCACCTCGCGAACACCGGCATCACCCAGACGTTGCGCTTCCTCAACAACCTGTTCGATTGGCTTACTGTAATGCTTGCCGCGCATTTTTGGGATTGCGCAAAAGGTGCAGAGCCGATCACATCCCTCGCTAACCTTCAGGTAGGCAAAATGGCGAGGCGTGACGGGACTACGAACGGCATCAGACAGCGGCCGTATCGCCGCCGGGCGAAAGATTTTCTGTTGTTCCTCAACGCCGGACTGCAAACGATCAATTACCGAAACAATTTCGTTACGGCCGAATACACCGACCATCGCATCAATATCAGGACGAGCTTCCAAAAGTTTCCCCTGCTGACGCTCAGCAAGACACCCGGTCACCACGACATTGCGGATTTTGCCCTGTCGTTTCAACGCAAGCATTTCGTCAATGGCCCCGAGAGACTCCTCGCGAGCAGAGTCGATGAAGCCACAGGTGTTGACAACGACGAAATCGGCATCGTCCACCGTGTCAGTCATCTGATAGCCATCTTCATCCAACCTGCCCAACATTTGCTCAGTATCAACCAGATTTTTTGGGCATCCCAAACTGACCACTGCGTAACGACCGCGCTGCCCTTCAGCCTGCTTGTCGCCAGCTTGCAACGAAGGTTTCTGAGTATCGGAAATGATGGGTAGCTGCATGGGTACAAACGAATGAGAGGCGACTGGTTGAAACAGCCATGATTAGACATCCCACCCCGTTTTCACGCAAACGGTTCGTACACGCAGCGAACGAGGTAAAAAGACGCCAAATCGTTAAGATCCCCCAAGTTGTGCCAACAGCAGGCGTAACGCCACCACGCTGCTCCGCCGCAGCAAAATAACGCCACAAACGACAACCATACGGTATCCAACAGATTGCCTCTGAAAAGGCAGTGCTCGCTCAATCCAACTTATGCGTGCAACAAGCTCGATCACAGCACAGCTTTTGCCAACTTTGAAAACCATTCACAGACGCCATCAGGCCAAACACATGCAAAATCTGTGCAGCCCCCGCAACAGCATTTTGCCTCTGCCGGACAAAATTGATCGAACCAATATCGCTCGCCACGCTGATTAGCCCTTCCGCGAGTTCGCGGCGACTCTCCGTTTTGGTGCGACCTTGCACCACGTCACCTTGTGATCATTTCGTTTTTGGCAACTGCCACGTTCCTTCCACCACTGCTTTTAAGGGCTCATCCATGGATGCAGGGTGACCGATCCACTGAAGCACCCCATCCTTGCCAACGATGAAAGCCGTCGGGATCGAGTTCATCCCAGCAGCTCGCATGTAGGCCGCTCCGGTCGCGCCGTTGTCATCGATTGCCATGCGATACTTCACAACCTCAGCCCAAGTCCTGCCATCGCCCGCTGATGAAGCGAGAAATGTCTCCACCTTCGGCAGATCCTCTGAAGTAATTCCCACGATTGTCACCTTATCGCCGTAAGTCTCCTGCAACTCAGACAAGTGGGGCATGCCAGACAAACACGGTCCACACCAAGTTGCCCAAAACTCAATCACCTGAACTTCACTTGCGGTCTCAGCGTCGAGTGGTGGTCCATGCACGAGTTGTTGGATTTGGACTGCGGGAGCCTGATCACCGACTGCAAGACCACCTGCACCGGTGCGGCCCAAATTCGAGCTGGGCATACAACCAGCGACAAAGATGAGTCCGATCATCATGACGGTAATAGCGAAATAACGCATCGTTCGATAACCCTGTCTGCTGTGGGCCCTTTCGTCTGTGAGCCCTGTATTGTGTGAACGCTGTATTGTGTGAACGCTGTCTTTGATGAGCGTTGTAATTTCTGCAAAGTTGGCTGAGTGTATCATTCGCTGCTTGATCTGGCTGTGCAAGACGATA
>CAXGRW010000822.1:0-2535 GCA_964012125.1 uncultured Rhodopirellula sp. | reverse complement strand
TGGCAAACAGATTGGCAGGTGAAGCTGGCTATTCAAAGCTGCCGGCGGATTCCATTACCATTTTTGCTTCTCCGTCAGTCTGGCGGAAAATATTTCCCCATTGACCGAAGTCGATTAGCTCACCATCAGTGGTACTTGCACTCCAGACTCCATACGCAGCGACAAGTTGATCGTCGATTCTTCTGAGTCCCAGTATCTTCGCTTCGAGAACGGTTTGTTCGTAAGGACTGCCATCCCCTATTCCTACTGAAGACGCTTCGACGATTTCTTTAAAGCCACGGCTAGGTCCAGCTACATTGCTAACCAGTTGGATTCCATCAGGTGTGAATTCACCCGCCAGCATGTCAAAATCGGATGTGCGATTGCTCTTCGTGTAACGAGCGATGGATCGCTCAATCATGGGAACGACAGGGTCGTCTTTGACCGTTAATGCCTGAGGCACAGGTAATCGGTCTGCTGATTTTTCAGCAGTGACTTCCTCGTTGGGAATTTCGGAGTGCGCTGATTCCATCAACAGCTTGCACTGTCCATCAACAACCTGAAGCACATTTCCCCATTTTCCAGCGCGGGCGGTATTTCCCTCGGCGTCAATGATTTGCCACGTGCCATCGGCCAGTATCACATTCTCGCTGATGTAACGGGCATTGGCGACAACGGCATCGAGGCTTCCAGCGTCGGAGTTATCTTCATCAGCAAAACGTTCTTCGAATGACGCAGCAATCGCATCTCGGCCTTCAAGTGGCAGTTGGGACAGGCTGACGACTCGAACGCTATTTTCCATGAACTCGTCTGCCAGTCCAGAAATGTTTCGGGTATTGAAGTTCCTCAAAAAACGCCTGACGCTGGCGGAGGCAAGCTTCTCTGCATCGGTCGATTTCGAGAGCCGAACCATACGGTTGTTCAGTTCAATGGTGGTTCCGTCAGCGGACTTGATCGTGGCTTCTGTTGTGAACAGTTTTCCGTCTTCACTTATCGTCCATGTTCCATTACCGGTCGCGGTTTCACCCGTTGGGAAGCTGGCATTGGTCAACTTGAACTTCCACTTGTTTTCGTTTTTCTTTGTTTGGGAAATGATGAGTTCCCAGTGAGCACCGTTGGGTGCCGTGTTGAAGCTTCGGATTTGATTGCTTCCGGGGGTCACCGAGACCAACCCGCGGGTTACGTCCGACCCGAAGTGGGTATCCCATTGCAGCACTGTGCCAGCAGGATTGGGCGTGATCGTTGCATACGCAACTACGGGATCCCCTATCTTTTGGCCGTGCTCTGGGTCATCTCGCATGGCTGTGTTTTCCACTCTCCATGACCCTCGCATCAACTCAGTCAGTTTTGCAAACTCCTGAGCGGCAGATCTGCTTTTAGCAGGTTTTTCGTCCTCGGCTTTTGCCGCGTTTGGCATGCTGCAAAGCAACAGGGCCGTTATGACGGCGATGCTTGGGATCCGTGTGGGGATGAGGGTGTGTCGGCTCACTTTCTTGAACGCAAAGCTCATGGTGCCTTCTCATGGGGTAGTTGTGATGAAACGCCTCCGGAATTTCATATTCCGGTGGCAGGCTCGCTAGTATCCAGCAGTGCGAGAAATGCACGGGTTTTGCTAGGGAAAAGTAGGTGTTTCGTGATCTTTTTGGTAGGTTTTTGTAGTTTTGCGGCTGCATCTGATGCTCAGCCCGCCAGACGAGTCAGTGCAGCGGTTCTCGATGAGAAATGCATGTCCATTTCTTCCGAGCGATTCGCTGGCTGAGGCTGATGGTTGCGGCTTTGAGATCTTGTCCACGGTGGTCAACTGAGGCACGAATCTCAGTTGGGGCGGCCGCGTCCCAGTGTTTCCCCAAACTTCTCGATCTCTTGCATGTTCAGCACGTCGTCCCCGTTGCTGTCCGCACGATCGAGGATTCGTTGCATTCGGATTGGTATCTCGTCTCGAGTCACCTTTCCGTCTCCGTTTGAATCGAGACTTCGGAGTCGCGCGAGTGCTGCGGTCGGACCATTCAGCCTACCGGCCATGGGGGGGCGTATCGCTTGCGATTGCTCTTCGGTGCGTCCCATTTCGGACTCTGCAACCTTTCCATCCTTGTTCTTGTCGAGTGATTTGAGCGTGATTTTTGCATTCTGTATTTCTTCGGCTGATATTTCACCATCACGATCTGGATCAAGGGCCAACATCAGGGGATGTGAGGAAAGTAATGCGGTGGCGGCAGTCATGTTTGACTGTGTGGGACTTGTTGCGGTTTTAAGGTTTTTCAAGTCATTCAGTTTGGCACGCCACATGCCCTGTCGGTTGATTGCGGCGTACAGAAACTGGTTGTCCATCGCCATTGCCCAGACCCCAATTCCACTAGGAGGAAGGTTGGCACTGACATCTTTCCAATGCTCGCCCTTGTCAATGCTGATGTATACGGAACCACTACCGCGGAAGGCGCCCAAGGCCACCAGTTCTTTACCAGCAGCAAATGACCTGGCGTTCGCTGTTCCAACGGTGGCGGTCCATGACGCGCCCTTGTCTGTGCTTCGGAAAGTGCCGTACGGGGTGCCGGCAAA
>CAXGRW010000821.1:0-2543 GCA_964012125.1 uncultured Rhodopirellula sp. | reverse complement strand
GGCGTTGAAGGATTGGACCGCCAATCTGGACAAGGCTGATGAAAATTACACACATCATTTGCTCGAATCACTCTGGATGCACCAGACACACAACGTCGTTAACCAGCAATTACTCGAAACACTCCTCGCCGCAAAGGACCACCGCGCCCGAGCAGCGGCTACACGTGTTCTTTCGTTCTGGCTTGAAGACGTTCCCAATCACAAGCAGCTGTTGGAAAAGTGTATCGCTGACAAGCATCCAAGAGTTCGACTCGAAGGTGTTCGTGCGGTTAGCTTCATGAGCGGGGACGAAGCCATTGAGCTCGCCTTGGGCGTTTTGGAAAATGACGTCGACGACTACACGCAGTTCACCCTCGACGAGACCATGCGTCGCCTTGAGCAGTAAAGGCCTGAGGAGTAGTCGTTTTGAGCAACCGTTGCCGGGCAACCACAACGGAATGTCAATACGAACCTGTTTACAATTCGGAAAACATCGCCGGTAGAGTGCATGCATTCTGCCGACGATGCTTCAAATTGCATCCATCCACTTTCAGATCGCGGATAGCTGCAGACACGCTATTTCAAATGCGTCTGCCTGTATTCGTGCTTTAACCAACCAATTTTAATACCATGCGCTACTTTGCTCTCTGTTATCTGCTTACAACGCTCATCTCAGTTCCCGCTTGGGGACAGGATCACGCCCATGCAGCCGGTGACACTTCCAGCAACACACGCAAAGTCGAAGCCCCAAAAGTGTTTCTCGACAAAAGCCCTCGCATTGTTGCTTACCAACTGAAAAGGCTGGATAACCAACGACTGCTGATGGTCGAACGCAAAAGAACTGACGCAAAATATATTCCAGTGTACGAGGCCATCCTTGCGAGAACTGGTATGTCACCCCAGTTCAGACTCGAATCAATCAATGCCTTGGCTGAGCTACAGAGCAGCGATCCAGTGACCATCACGATGGCTACGATTGGCAAGCTGGATGCGTCTAATCGAGACGAGAAACGCACAGCAAAACAATTGGCGAGGATGTTACTCGGCATGAAGACAGAGCAACTCCAGGCCAAGGCAACTGTCCTGCGCGAAACGACTCAAAGTGACAACGCACTTGCGTCAGCTATCGCGACGGCAGCGTTATTGATTTCCGGACAATCTGATGCAGAACTCGACAAGCTGACTGAAGATTTATCTGGACAGCTTGCGTTCCTCGAAGCAATCACAATGCTTCCTGAAGCTGCACAACGAGGCGTGTTCCGATCACGCGTCGTGAGCCTGCTAGATTCGTCGGCCAGCATCGATTTATCCAACGCGGCTATTCGCACTCTGGGCTTCATACCTAGCCAACCGGCGGATTCGTTCTCACGCCTTGCTCCTCTAGTCTCGAATGAAAAGTTACGATCAGCGACTGTTCGCACTCTGCTGACAATTCCGATGAAAGAACGCGAGGCAGATGCCAGTTTGGCCGCCACAAGTTTTCTTGTGAACCTTGCCGAAAAGACTCCGGCAGCGGAACGGACAACAGCATCTTTCATTGATGCCATGCAACTTGCTGACCAACTGCTTGCCATCGTTCCTTCGGAACAGGCGAGGACTTTTCGAAAACGACTCAGTGCTGTCACTGTCCGCGTCATCCGCATCAAGACCGTTGAAGAGGAAATGCGGTATGACATGCCTTACTTTGCAGTTGAAGCTGGAAAATCTGTTCAAATTGTGCTCGAAAATCACGATCTGATGCCACACAATCTTGTGGTCACTGTTCCTGAAGCACTCAAGGAAGTCGCTCAACTTGGGCTGCAGGTAGGACCCAACAACGGTTGGAAAAACCTGCCCTATGTCCCGGAATCTGACAAGGTTCTGCACGCGACCGCAATGGTACCAGCGGATCAACAAGCCACGCTAACATTCACGGCTCCTACCACGCCAGGTGAGTATCCCTATGTCTGCACCTTTCCACAGCACTGGTATCGCATGTACGGAGTAATGGTCGTGGTAGACGACCTCGATGACTGGTTGAAGAATCCAGTGGAGCCTGCCAACCCCATTGGTAGTAACCGTTCGTTCGTGCAAGTATGGAAAGTCAACGACCTGAAAAATGAACTTGATTCCGGCATCCGTGGTCGCTCACCTGAAATCGGCAAACGACTGTTCGCTGAAGCTTCGTGTGCGGGCTGCCACAAGATGCAGGGCGAAGGCGGCGCAATTGGTCCGGAACTTACTGACGTGTTCACACGCTGGAAAGGTGATCGCGTGGGTATCCTGCGAGAAGTGCTCGAGCCCTCTCACAAAGTAGACGCGAAATACGTCATGCAACGCATTCTGACTGTTGACGGACGTACGGTAACAGGTGTCTTACTAAGTGAAGACGATGACAAAGTTACTCTACTATCAAACCCCGAAGCAAAAGAACCCACGGTCATCCTGCAGGATGATATCGAAGCAATGGTTCCTTCATCAGTTTCAATGATGCCAAAAGCACTCATGGATCAATACACCAAAGATGAAGTCTTCGAGATTCTGGCGTATTTGGAGAGCGTTGCGTCACCGGCCAATCCATAGGA
>CAXGRW010000820.1:0-2551 GCA_964012125.1 uncultured Rhodopirellula sp. | reverse complement strand
ATGGGGGATACCGAGCAAGGTGACGTTCTGCGTGCAATAAGACAAATCAAGTCCAGCCAGCAAATTAACAATTTTCTACTTGTACATACAGCAGTGCATTCGGTCCAGGATTTGCAGGAGCGGGAGCGATTGGCACGTTACAACTGTGGTCAGGTCGAAGAAATACTTGGTTCGGAAATTACATCCGTTTCAGTCGATTTCAAGTTGCCTGAGGGTGGAACCGATGGGGTGGAAGGGCTGGTCAGTGCGTTATCCGAAATGTTGCCGATCGTTGCTGTGGCGTTAAGAAAGAGACAGTGTAGTGATGAGGAAGTGGAAAAATTTCAACAGTTCCAGACCAAGGTGCTTTGGTATTCTGGTATTTCAGGCGTATCTGATATCGTGCCCGGGATTGGCTTGGTTGCTGTGCCGGGGATTCAGTGGAAGATGCTGACTGATTTGGCGGAGTCTTACGATACAAACTGGAACAAGTCTGCTTTGGCAGAGTTGCTAGGAGCACTTGGGGCCGGGATCGGAGTTCGATATTCGATGAAATTTGGAACTCGGCAAGTTGTTAAGTTTTTGCCGGGCTGGGGACAGACCGTGGGGGCAGCCAGTGCAGCTGTGATGAGTTTTTGCACCACTTACGCCATTGGACGGGTGGCATGCAAATATATGTATCACAAGCATCGTGATGAGGATGTGTCGAATGAGGAGTTGAGGGATCTTTTCTATTCTGCGTTCGATAGCGTGAAGGCAGTTGCAGGGCAAGAAGTCGCCGGTGTTAGCAGGGCTGACCGCCTCAGCCAGAACGCTAACGAATAGTCTGGGGCACTGGAATCTGAAACAAACACTGTGAGTGAATGAATTGAAAGTGAATTCGATCCTGTCGCGTCAGATCGTTCCCCTGCTGCTCGTCAGTTTTGGGCTGCCTTTGTTGGTGTTGGCGGGCGTTGGACTCTATTTTGTGTTCCAGCAGGGGTATCTGCTCTGGTTCTTGGTGGTCCTGGCAATTGTCAGTCTGATCACGAAACTTTTGTTGGTTTGGTTTCATCGGCACGATGCCAAACTTCCTGTGCAGGGTGATTGCATCGTTGAGCCATCGGAAGATTGGTCCGAGCGTGAGCACGAAATCTGGAGTCGCGGAAATAAGGCAATCGACGATTGTTTGCGCGATAACGATGAATGGAGCGGTTTGCAGACTCATGCGGTAAAAATTGTGCGGATGACAGCGGGCGAATATGGTTGCACCGAATGGGATTTTTCTGTGCCTGCTTCTTTGCGAATGTTTGAGGAGGTTAGTCGACGTTACCGTCGAACGCTTCAGACGCATGTTCCGTTTGTAGAGGCCGTGAAAGTTTCTCATGTTCGTTACGCTGTTCAGAATCAGGAGAATCTTGGTCGCGTCGGCAAGGCTTATCGGGTCGCTCGAAATGTTTGGCGAGGCCTGCGTTTGTTGAATCCCGCCGCAGCGGCCGCCTCGGAGGTTCGTGATTACATCACCGGCGAGATCTTTTCCAAAGTGAGTGTAGAAACCCAGTGGCAACTCAAAAAGGCGTTTCTGCAGGAAGTTTTGTCCGTTGCGATGGATCTGTATAGCGGCAGATTCAATGTCGAAGATGCGGAGGTGTTGTCATCGCAAATCGCAGAGTGTGATCGGGAACGGATGGCGGTGCCGTTGGACCCGGTGCGAGTTGCTGTCGTGGGGCAGGAGAATAGTGGGAAGTCTTCGTTGATTAATGCCCTCCGCGGTGAAGTGGGGGCGGAGGTTGATGTGCTGCCCGTTGTGGGGCAGGCAACGGTTTATGCCTATTCAATGAATGGTGTTGAGCATTTGCATTTGGTGGAGTTGCCAGCGGTCACGGGCGGAAAGACTACCGTCGATCAGTTGGTAACTGAGCTGACAGAATCCGATATCGTGATCTGGGTTTTAAAGGCAGATCAACCTGCCCGTTCACTGGATGTCGATTTATACGAACGATTCAAAAAGCATTATGAAGGCAAAGGAACACTGCAGAAAAAGCAGCCAGTGCTGCTGGGTGTACTCAACCAAATTGATAGGCTAAGTCCAATATCGCAATGGAATCCACCGTATGATCTTCATGCTGATGAAGTCGAGAAAGTTTGCAACATCAATGAGGCATTGAAGTACAATCATGAGTTGCTGCCGGCTAAAAAATTTGTTCCGATTGCTTTGGCACCAAATCAAGCACCGTACAATCTCGCCGAGGTCGTGGCTCATCTGGAAGATTCTTATCAGGCTGCAGTGCAAGTGCAGTTGAATCGTCGGGGCAGAGAAGCACGTGAACGGGACTTGGATATGACGGAGCAGGGTAAGAGGTTGGCAAGGACTGCTAGGTCGTTGTTCAGGAAAGTGGTCACTGGCAACACAGTGTTCATCTGATTGCACCTGCATTGTTCAGGTTTGAGAATGATGCGTCCCACACGGTGCGTCGCTATGGGCAGCAATGCGATCTGCACTTGGTCGACCTACTCTTTCTCGATGCAGATGAGTTCTTTCATTGTTCGGTGGTACAGTCGCCCATTACTGTAGCTCGGTGTGTTGACCGAC
>CAXGRW010000819.1:0-2557 GCA_964012125.1 uncultured Rhodopirellula sp. | reverse complement strand
AGATACGCGATACCGATGAAGACATAAGGCTTGAACGGTGTCCAACCCTCGGGCGGCAACAGCGGCTTGCCATCAACTCGTGGCGTTTGTGCGTTTCCAATAGTGGGACCGTAACAACCCCAGAACAGAGCGGTGCCAATGGCAAATAAAATCGGGATCAACATCTTGTTCATGAAAACCTCAAAGGGGGGGAACGAATGTTTTCAGCTCAGGGCGGGGCCGCGTTAGCGGACAGGTCAGTTAGCAATCTTAAACGTTGAACAGGAAGTGGCAGATATCGCCATCCTGCATGACGTAGTTTTTTCCTTCCACACGCAGTTTACCTGCTTGTCGAATTTCCTTCTCACTCTCGTGTGTTTCCAAATCATCCAAGGTATACACCTCCACGCGAATGAATCCTTTTTCAAAGTCGGTATGAATCACACCAGCAGCCTGAGGCGCGGTAGCACCAACAGGCACTGTCCATGCACGAACTTCCTTCTCACCTGCAGTAAAGTAGCTCTGCAAACCGAGAGTATGGTAGGCCTCGCGGGCAATCTGACTAAGAGCAGGGTATTCCAAGCCCGCCTCAGACAACATTTCGGCCCGATCCTGCTCATCGAGTTCTGCAATTTCTGCTTCGAGTTTGGCGCACACGCACACCACTCGAGCACCACTATTTTCAGCATGATCCCGAACACGTTGAACCAGTGGATCCTTGCCTTCCAGGTCCAACTCATCCACATTGGCGACATAGAGCACTGGCTTTGCGGTCATCAGACCATAACTGGAAATGGCTGCTGACTCGGCCTCGTTCAGTTCGAGAGTCCTCAAAGGAGAGTCGGTTTCGAGATGCTGGTTGCATTTCCCAATCACCTCGACCCTTAGCTTTGCCTCTTTGTCACCACTGCGGGCTGTTCGCTGTGCCTTGCCCAGTGCGTTATCGAGGGTTTGCATATCGGCCAACATCAATTCTGTTTCAATGATCTCGATATCCGCGATGGGATCGACCTCGCCTGAAACATGAATCACGTCGGGATCTTCGAAGCAGCGAACAACTTGGACAATCGCGTCCACTTGCCGAATGTGACTGAGAAACTTGTTTCCAAGCCCCTCGCCATCACTGGCGCCTTTCACGATCCCTGCAATATCGACCAACTTGAGAGTTGCCGGAATTGTTTTCTGGGGAACGATAAATTTCGTGATTCGCCCGAGTCGTTCATCAGGAACATTGACGATTCCCTCGTTGGGTTCAATCGTGCAAAACGGGTAGTTTTCGCTTTGTGCTGCTTGTGAGCTGGTGAGAGCATTGAACAGGGTACTCTTACCAACGTTGGGCAAGCCAACAATTCCGGCTTCCATGACTGTCCATATCAAATTGAGTAAATCAGAGCGGTGCTAACCCAAATGTTATCAGTCAAACGGTGCAGAACGAAGGTGGGAAGGTTTAACGATTTTTCAGTTCGGATGCCCGGCGATTATGGTGGCAGAGAAAAAACCGTGATTCCCGTGATGCTCGCCAATCAGATCTGCCGAACTTCCCTAATGCACGAAGCAATTTGACATAGCATTCATGGACGAAGCTGGTAGACGCGCCTACGCCCAGCTTTTCCGGCCCGGTGGCGGCGATTTTCGCTCACTCCAGCTCCGGACCCGTACCCTTGCGAACTCTCACTCTTGGCGTTCTGATCGTCTCTGGCGGCACGCTCGCCGCACTGCCGTTCCGTCGCTACCACGCGATTCCTGACTCATCGGCCACACCGGTCCATGCAACAGGACCCACGAATTCTGCCCTGCAAATGGTTGCAAACGGCTCGATTTCTGGTACTGACTTTGCACCTCCGCAAATGGCCGAAGCGATCCTGCCTGGCTCGATTCTTGCGACCCACTCCGACAATCTTGGCATTAGCGGAACACAACAGGGAAATCTGAACAGCTCGGATCGCATCCCCCCTCTGGCAAGGACCGCATCGGCTAGCGGCGGTCCATTGACCTATGAGGATCTCGTGCTACCAATCGAAATGCCGGACCTTGTTCAGCAGCGTTTCAATGCGACCGCTGCAGTAAAAAGCATTCAGATGGAAAAAGAACGCTTCGCTAACACCGACAAGTCCAGACTGGAACCGATGACACCCACCTCGCCAGACGCTCCGAACTTGGCGGACACATCGCTTTTTGCATCACAGTCTCGCAATCCAGCAGCCAGTCGCTCTACCCCGCAACCAACTGCCCTACAGCCAGGACGCAATCAATCTGCAAACGATCGAATGAACAGAGCAACCGACAACCGGTTATCGCAGCAATTGCCATATGGTGCTGAACCGACTCTTGCAGCCAAAGTAACAGCACGCCCCGAAAATACAGCAGGCTCGCTTGCCAGTACCAGCGCTGCCAAAAACGCTTCAGGCAAGCAACCGATGTCCCCGAATCCTGCTGACTCTGAAATATTGCCAGCTACAGATAGCAACCGCTTGCTGCCAAGGGCAGACTCACCAACACTTCCACGTCATTGGATTCGGCAACCAGACTGACCCCAACAGCCGGGCAGACTGACCCCAACAGCCGGGCAGACTGCATT
>CAXGRW010000818.1:0-2562 GCA_964012125.1 uncultured Rhodopirellula sp. | reverse complement strand
CATCAAAGGTCAGGAATACGAGATGAGCAACCATCTCCCCTTGGCAATCATGTGGGCCGATGGCATCAAGCAACCTGGGCGGACAATCGACGACCTCGTTTCCTTTATCGATTTGGCACCCACCTACCTGGAAATCGCTGGGGTCGATTGGCGTAACAGCGGGATGGCATCGACCCCGGGTAAATCCCTCACACCGTTCTTTAGCGACCGCTCGGAAAAACCCCACCGAGAATTCTTGCTGATTGGAAAAGAAAGGCACGACGTTGGACGCCCCGACGACGCTGGCTACCCGATCCGAGGTATTGTTCAAGGGCCGTTCCTGTTGATTCGAAACTACAAAACTGACAGGTGGCCCGCAGGAAACCCCCGAACTGGATACCTCAACACGGACGGCAGCCCTACAAAGACCGAGATTCTCAAGGCCCGCCGAGAGGGACGCGATGACACCCATTGGCAACTAGCTTTCGGGCTTCGCCCCGAATACGAAATGTTCAACATTGAAACGGATCGTGAGTGCCTGAGTAACATTGCCGATGCAACACGATACGCAGAGGTGCGGGCTCAGATGGAAAAAAACATGACCCAATCCCTGCGGGCCGAAGGCGATCCGCGAGTACTAGGAAACGGAAACGTTTTTGATGAGTACCCCTACGCCAATGGTCGCGAACGCAATTTTTACTCGCAATACATGAAAGACCCCACCTCAGTACGTGCCGGCTGGGTAAACCCAAGTGACTTTGAAGCGTCAGATCCCAAATCACCGTAACGCGCCAGCTCGCTGGCTCATTGAACCCCTCAATATTCAATCCAGTGCAAAATGACAGATTGCTACAGCATGCGTCGAGAATAGTTGCGTTGTATCGAGAATTCAGTACCGTGAGCGCCGTGTCTGTTGAAAAACGGCTGAGTCACGGGTTACTGCAGGAATTCGCTGAACACTTTTCAAAAGGTTATTCTGCTTTTAAGACAGAACCAGACACCGCGGCAGGCGTAGGACCCATTGATCTGCCACAGAGCAGTGAGCAGCCTCTGAGGGTCAAAACCCACACAGGGATTGCCAGAACGCTAACATTTTTTGGGGCGACGCGCGAACACTCAACAGGTTTTCTCCCCAAAGCAAGTCGCGGGCCAGCACCTCATCTACCTACGGGCATCTACGTATGCTGACTGTCGAATCGCTACGGAAGAGTTTTCAGCTTGAGGAGGATGAGATTCGCGCAGTCGACGACCTGTCGTTCCGGGTTGAACCGGGCGAAGTATATGGCTTACTCGGACCCAACGGTGCAGGTAAGACAACGACACTTCGAATGGTTCTCGGGCTGGTGAAGCCTGACTCCGGATACGCCGAGGTCAGTGGTTATCGGACTGCCGTCGATCCCACGGCCGTGAAGTCTCGACTCGGCTTTGTTTCCGCAAGCGATGGTGTCTATCCTTGGCTCAGTGTTCGCGAAATGCTTCTGTATTTCGCTGATTTGTACGGAGTCGCCCCTAGCGATGCATCGATCCGATGTGAGCGTCTCGCTGAGCTGATGGGCATTTCACCTTTGCTTGACCGCCGTGCTGGCACACTTAGCACCGGCCAACGGCAGCGTGTCACCCTCGTACGTGGCTTGATCCACGACCCCCCCGTGATGCTGCTGGATGAGCCGACAAGGGGCTTGGACGTAGTCGGCGTCCAGACGATATTTGAATACATCGAACACCTGCGGGAAGTAGGGAAAGCTGTCGTCGTTTGCACACATCGCTTAGATGAGGCAGAGCGTCTTTGCGACCGTTTCGGCTTGCTACACCGAGGAAGGATGCAGCAGACGGGTACGCTCGACGAACTTCGAGAACAGAGTGGCCACCAACACCTGGTCGACATGTTTGTCGATCTTTTGCGGAGTTAATGGGATGTCAGGTTCCAATTTCAAAGGCCGCCTTCTTAGACTTTGTCAGAAGGAGCTGAAGGAAACCATTCGTGATCGTCGGACGATTGTGACCCTACTGCTGATGCCATTATTGGTCTATCCAATCATGAGCATGGCATTGAATCGTTTCCTGCTCACCAGCGGCGAGATAGATGAAGGATTCACAATTTGCGTCAGCAGCGAAGTTGAACGCGAAATACTTGATCAATGGCTAAGCAACCCGAGGAGCGCACCGCCCCAAGCCGTTGCTGACAGCAGTGGCAATGAACTCGCGAAGTTTCGGGTGACGGTGATCCCGGACGAATCGCCGGCAGAGGCTGTCGCGAAGAACGATGTTGATATTGGGCTGGAACTTACGAACATTGAAACCGGTAGGCCGACAGCTACATTTTATGCTTATCGGGGAGACGGTGTTAGCCAAGCCGCCAGACGCGTCGTGGTCGAACGACTGCAGTGGCTTAAACTGGCTGAAGCGGAACGGCGTCTGAAAGCGACCGAACCAGAATATCGCACTCCGCTAGTGGTCAATGCCAAAGATGTTGGCACGGTCGAAGAGGATTCTTTGCTCGCCACGATCGTGCCGCTGGTTCTGGTACTGATGACCATCACCGGCGCGGTTTACCCTGCCATTGACCTTACCGCGGGCGAACGC
>CAXGRW010000817.1:0-2569 GCA_964012125.1 uncultured Rhodopirellula sp. | reverse complement strand
GTGATTTCACTCGCCAAACGTGATGAAGAAATCTTCCGACCGGGAATCTCCGAACCGATCGTGCTAAGCAGGAACGCATTCGGACTGCGATTACTGCAATACGTTCGGGATGAGTCGCATCGATTTGCGCAGCACTATCATCACATTCTCCGTTCAAAATCAACGTTTGAACGCTAGCTCGCTACGTGAGCCGGAAGTTCCGAATGGTAGGTGTCTCGTTATGCTGCAGCGGTGTTTCGACGTGCGGGAAGTGTCACCACCGATCATCGATAAAAACGTACCGTTGGTTAAAGCTCTTCAATGAGCGTGGGTATCTGGGTCACGCGAATCAGAAGAACCAGTTGCTCCTGCTGATTGTCTTGGCCAGTGCCGCATAGCATGTGTTTGGCCAGTCCGCGAAGAGGCTGCGTTGGCGCGATAACGATGAGGTCACCCTCTTGGGCATTGAGTTGCAGGTTCAGGCATTCCAGTTGCCAAGCTTCACGGCGACTGTCAATTCGCAGGGCTGTATCACTGCTGACCCATTTTCGAACGGTATCACCATGCTGAATTTCAGGATGAACTTTTAATTCGATCTGCTCTGGGGTTTTTCCTCGACTACTCGTGAGAGCCAAAACGTACTGTGCGTTTTGCATCGTCTTTCCAATCAGCTCGTTACCCTCGCGAATCATGGCAACGTGGCTGCCTTCAAATGGCTGCCGCAGCGGTAGTTCATACCGTTTTCCTAAACGCATTGGCATGCTTTGCGAGCCGTGTGCAAGATCGCTGGCAATGGAAGCTTCCGCTAAAAATGTTTCAACGAGGTCGCGATCCTCTTCATGCTCGTTCAGCTGGTTTCGAAACTCTTCTTCGTTGTTTACCAAGCCAACACGAATGCCGTTGCGCAGCATGTTCTGACGGATGCTGGGATCGATGCACGTTTCATCAACCCACTGCCAGAGAGAGGGGCCAGACTCTGTATCAGGGGACGCTGACAGATCATGCGGTACTGAGTTGAGAAACTCAATGTCAAGAATGACACGCTTGCGATTGAATGATCTGGACGCTGTAGTGTCGGATGCCGGGGCAGTCTGGGCAGTCTGGTTGGAAAGTAGTTCACTGCCGCTCTTGCTCCAAGTTTTGCACCCGACCGCTGCAAATAGCAGAAGAGTGGCTATCAGCGCACGAGAAAGGCGGTCCACTGTAGGCGTCCGTGTGGTCGGTGGGTTAGGGAGTCTGAACTCGTGATCGTTTTCCGGCCGAGCGCGGCCAGCTTTATTTTACAAGACGCTACGAATTGCCCGTGGTGACGTCAATAGATTCTGCTGTTGGTCGAGGCTGTGGCGGGATCTTTCTCGGATTTGATACCCAATGCGATCGAAATGGCGATGCCAGAGACGGGCAGTGCTGTCGGTACGTAATGCTAGCGGTAGTGTTTTCGCGAGCGGTCATGTGATTGCCTTGGCAGTAAGTTGCGTTCATGTTCCGGCGGAAGAGAAAGCGGGGCACCGCTGGGGCGAGTTTGGGACGTAAGAATTCGGTTTTTGTAAAGCGAATCGCCACTTCAGGATGGGTAGCGACGGCGTTCCGTGACGGTACTCCTCGCGTTGCTTGAGTTGCCCCTCGTGGTTGAGGTGCTGGAAACAAGGGACGCCAACCTTGTTGCTAGGCGAGCATTTGAGATCCGGGGATTTTCGTGTTTCGGTTGAGATCATCAGGTGATATCACTCGGGTCGGGAATGATGGGCGATGCTGTCGCATTGCGGTTGATATCGACTTGAGAGGGCCGGTTATACGTCCGAGCCTGTTCATTTTGCTGAAACCGCCGGATATTCCGACTTTTCGGGCTCAGTGTGTGGTCGGAACCGCGAATTTTGTTTGACGTGGACCGGTGTTTTCGCGAATAATTACAAGTAGCTTCTCGTCCTGCCGACGTAGTCCTGTCGGCCAACAATCGAACGGTGCAAAAAACATGAGCTTTCAACCAATAGATACTCGTTTTGGGAATGATTTCCCCGCGAGTCGGGATGGTACGACTCGGGTCCCTGCCAAGGCAGCGGAACGCCAGTCCGAGAAATCTCGCTCACGGCTAGTGTTGGCGTTGATGGTCATCGCTGTGATGCTCTGCGTTTATGCTGTGCGAGTGTCCGGTCAGGACGAAGCTGGTGCGGCAAATGGCGGTTACGAGACCGTGCCCATGAACGCAGCTTTTCTTCCAGATGGGAAGATGGAAGCAAGAGTGGTTGCTGCAGCGAAGAGCTTCTGTGCCGGTGGCAACAGTGATCCACGCATGGTCGCCGCTTATTTTCAGCGTCTCGTGCCAGCCAAAATGACAGGCCCGGATGCGCTGAAGGAGCTGACGCCGTTAATGAAGGATGTCAACGTGCTGCTTGCCCGATCACAGCGAAGCAAACCATTCTTAGGTAAAACGGTTGCAGATCTGCTTCTGCCACCAATGAAGGCGTTGGCAACGGGCAATTACAATCCCACGGCGAGAATCAACGCAGCACTGATTCTGGGCAGAATGGACAGTGAGCCTGCCGACGCGGCGAACCGAGTACCTCCTAGGCCTTACCTCGCGGCATTGCCG
>CAXGRW010000816.1:0-2571 GCA_964012125.1 uncultured Rhodopirellula sp. | reverse complement strand
GAGATCGTGTCATCATTTGACGTGTGTGATGCGACCACTTTCGAGAATGGACTTTCCCTGGGCAATTGATGCGGGTCAAAGACGGCCATTGCGGAGCTGCGAGGGAACCAGACGGTCATGGAACTAACGCCTCGATTGTTCCATGCATAGTAGGGCGTTAGAACGAGCGGTAGTGTTTCAGTTGAATCGTTCGACGTGATTGCTTGTGCCTTGGTCGTCACTTGAAGAAAAGATCCTGATTTCAGCTTCCTTGTGGTGATGGTGGCGTCTGCAGTTGCCGGCATCTTGGCGAAAAAGATGCGTTGAGTTGCGCCACCATTGTCGACACCCTCAGCGCATAGCACAAACGGTCCACGGGTAAATGCGATGCGGTCCTGATTGGCTTTGACTGAGGGGTGGCATTCATTGATGCGAACAGGCATTGGAAGGGTCAGGTTGACTTGATCACCGTTGACCCATGTTCGATCAATGGCGATGAAGCCTTTGTTCATTTTGAGTGGTATTGTTTTTCCATTTACGCTGACCTTGACGTTCGCGGGTGCGGGATCGGCATAACGGTAGAGTTCGCCGGGGACAAATTGCTCACCTGTCCACGTGGGGATTCGTAGCAGTAAGCGAAACTGTTTATCGGCAGTGGGGTTTACCGTGACACTGATTTCTCCGTCGTTGGGATAAGCAGTTTGCTGCTGTAGTTTGATTTGCACACCATCGAGTGTGATTTCGGTTTTGCTTTCAGCGTAGAAAGTGATGTACACATCATTGTCGTCGTGGGCATAAGTCATGCCGGGCACTTGTGGAAGCAACCGGGCCATGTTGGAGGGGCAGCAGGCTGTGCCAAACCAAGGTGCACGGCCGGCTGTGCCGTGGTTGAATGGATATTTACCATCAGCTTCCAGTGGATTGACATAAAAGAAGCGATTCCCCTCGAGGTTTACCGCAGCCAGTACGTTGTTCAGTAAGGCAACCTCTGCAACATCCAGATAGCGTGCATCCTTGTGAAGTAGAAACATCCGGTAATTGAAAAGTACGTTGCCTACCGCTGCGCAGGTTTCATTGAACGCATCAGCGTTGGGTAATTCATATTGGGGGCCGAATCCCTCGATGCCGTGGACCGCACCCAACCCACCGGTGATGTGCATGCGCGTGTTTGTGATGTTGCCCCAAATCCTATCCAACGCATCACCATATTCTGTATCGCCTGTGAGGGTGCCGACGTCGGCCATGGCTGAGTACAGGTAAGTCGCGCGAACTGCATGCCCAACGGCTTCGGTTTGATCTTTGACGGGAGAGTGTTGCTGTGCGTAGGTCGGCGACATGACACCTTCACCGTCGGGCACGTACGTCACGCCGCGTATCTCGAGGAACTTTCTGGCCATGTCGAGGTAAAGTTGGTTGCCAGTGACGCGGTGCAATTTTACAAGTGCCAGCTCTAATTCCTGATGTCCCGGTGCTTGCTGGACAGGTTTGCCGTCGTTGTACTTGGCGTCGCCTGTAAAGAAAACCTTATTGATGTGCTGGGCGCTTTTCTCAGCGACACTCAACAGCTTTTTGTTTCCCGTTGCTTGGTAATAGGCAATTGCTGCCTCGTACAGGTGCCCCACGTTATAGAGTTCGTGACTGTGGACCACGAATGTATAGGGCGAGTTGCCCATCATGTTTTTCTCCTCGCCAACGCCAGTTGTGTGCGATGGGTAAAGGTAGCCGTTCGCCTCCTGCGCACCGCTGATGATATCGGCTAATGCATTTAATTTTGATTCGAGTTCAGGATCCTGCCTCAGTTGAAGTAAGTAAGCTGCTCCTTCCATTACTTTGTAGAGGTCCGAGTCGATGAACCGATGTGCTCGATGATCCTCGGGGTTTTTGCCTGACAGGAAATCGCGAGCAGCCTGCAGGTGCTCGACCCCAGGTTGGGTGCGTTCAAACGCAAACGGGACAAGTGTCTCACGCTGTGTTTGCAGACGCGGACGCCAGAAGTCACTCTTTATTTCAACCGCATTGAATGGAACAGGACGCAGGGGATAATCGGCAAATGCCAAGCTGACGAAAAAAGTTAGCACGAAGGCGGAGCTGAATAACGTGGTGCAGCGAGAAAACAAAACAATTCTCCAGATTGGAACGTGCTTGGGTGTGGCTCACTTTCGTCACCTGTATATCAATCCCTTAATTTTAGCACGTGATCATTGTCTCGCTGCACCAAGTCGATTCTTGCAACGAGGCCGAGCAGGTTCGAGGTAAAAACAGACCACTGAAAGTATGAAATCGTTGCCGTGAGAAGACTTGCGGTGTGTGGCTTGCTGAGGCTGTGGATAGGTGTCTCGTTTGAGGCAGAACGAACGGCAGCATGAAGGGAAGTGGGCCACGAGGGTGGCTATGTCTGCATCATTGCCAATCTGAAGTTGTGTCTCGCTGCTTGTGGCTGGGCCGACCGCGGACTGGGTTTTCCCCTTGTCTTGTTCAGTCTGGAACTGTTCTAGCTTTCCTTGCCCGCAAAGTCGGCTTCTTTTGCCTAGTGAGGTTACCCCTTAAGAGGGGGGGGTGGTGAGTGTTGAAGCAGCTTCTTGGCATGGACTT
>CAXGRW010000815.1:0-2583 GCA_964012125.1 uncultured Rhodopirellula sp. | reverse complement strand
ACCGATGGCAAACACCGCAGTGCGGTACCCGAGGCAATGGTGCTCGCTGGGGACACTGCGACAAAGTTGGACTTTTCAATAAAAAAGCCCGACTACCACTACGGTAGCCGGGCCTCATAAATCTCTCTAATATTGACACCGCGACCATCGGCGAGGGTGTCAGCATGCGTCGCCTAGTAGCGGTAGTGCTCTGGCTTGTACGGTCCTTCGACAGGAATGCCGAGGTACTCAGCTTGCTCATCACTGAGCACGGTGAGTTTGACCCCAAGTTGATCCAAGTGCAGTCGGGCAACTTCTTCGTCCAACTTCTTGGGCAGCATGTGCACTTTGACAGCGTAAGCGTCAGTGTCACGGCTATTCCAGAGCTCCATCTGAGCGAGCACTTGGTTGGTGAACGAGGTGCTCATGACAAAGCTTGGGTGGCCCGTTGCACAGCCCAAGTTTACCAAACGCCCTTTCGCCAAAATGATTACGCTGCGTCCTGAGTCTTTGAAGGTGTAACGATCGACGGCTCCGATTTCGGCAGCCTTGATCTCATCCTTACTGACAGCACCATCAGCAACTTGCTGCTCAAGCCACGCGACATCGATTTCGGTATCGAAGTGACCAATGTTGCACAGAATTGCATCGTTTGGCATCTGCTCGATGTGATTGCCGAGGATGATGTCTTTGTTGCCGGTTGTGGTGACGAACAGACGCCCTTCCTTGCATGCTTCTTCCATGGTGACTACTTCGTAGCCTTCCATCGCAGCCTGCAACGCGTTGATCGGGTCGATTTCGGTCACAATTACGCGGCAGCCATAGCTTTTCAGGCTTGCAGCACAACCTTTTCCGACGTCCCCGTAGCCGCAAACCACGGCAACCTTTCCGGCCAACATGACATCCGTTGCTCGCTTGACACCGTCAGCGAGCGACTCGCGGCAGCCGTACAAGTTGTCAAACTTGCTTTTCGTTGCGCTGTCATTCACGTTGATTGATGGAACCTGAAGGGCTCCGCTTCGATTCAATACTTCCAAACGATGGATACCGGCTGTGGTCTCTTCGCTGATGCCGTAAATGTTCGTCAGCAATTCTGGGTAACGATCGTGCACCATGGCAGTCAAATCACCGCCATCGTCAAGGATCATGTTCAACGGTTCGCCCGATGGGAACATCAAGGTCTGCTCGATGCACCAATCGAATTCTTCGTCGGTTTCACCTTTCCACGCGTAAACTGGCACACCAGCGGCAGCCACTGCTGCAGCAGCGTGATCTTGCGTGCTAAAGATGTTGCAGCTGCTCCAGGTCACCTCAGCCCCCAATTCAACCAGAGTCTCAATGAGGACTGCAGTTTGAATCGTCATGTGCAAACAACCAGCGATGCGGGCTCCGGTCAGAGGCTTGCTTTCACCGTATTTTTCCCGAAGTGCCATGAGTCCTGGCATTTCGTTCTCGGCGAGCTCGATCTCTTTGCGACCGAACTCGGCCAAGCCGATATCTTTGACTTTGTATGGAAGCCTGTCTGTTGCGACTTGCGACACGTTTTTTCTCTCTCTCAAAAGTTGTGAATGAACATGGCGCGCTCGTGGGGCCAAGAACCCAACACGGGGACTCCCGCTGGTTCACAATCCCCCGAACGCCCTTTGGGGATGGTGTGAGCATGAATGGAACAGCGTCGGCTGACCTCTCTCACCTCGCACATGATAGACGGGTTTCAAGGTTTTCGCAGGGGGTAATCTGCCCTCAACCAGCGGTGTTTTCCCGACGAAAATGCCGCCCTTTTAGCCCAAAACCGGCCAGTCGCCACCGCCGTCCGTTGAATCTCTGCCCCGGAGGCCCATTCGCGTTACCCCCGAGGCCGATCCGACTCCCCCAGCCTGACCACTGACTCTGCGACAATTTGACATGAGTTTCCCGAAAAAACGACCATGACCGCGCGAACATTGATTGATTGTTGCGTCAGTTTTTCTCGGCATGGTGCAAACGCATTACGACCTCTGCAACGAGGCCAACGCGTGTTTAGAAAATTGAGAGACCAATCTGCCAGACTTCGTCCCGCGATCCTCTTCCACACCGCTCGCCGTATCAACGCTGGCAGCACCGCTTTTCGCAATCGCAGCGGCAACATTCCCGGGATTCAGACCACCGGCCAGTGTCCAAGATACATCCCCACGCTGATCTGACCACTGTCGGATGGTGCCCCAGTCAAGCGTCTTGCCCGTGCCCCCGTGATTTTTGCCTCCATCAGCATCAAGTAGCAGATGTGTTCCAAGCGAGGCCCACGGGTTCACTCGGTTCTCGATCGCTTGAATCGTCAGCGGTCCCACCGGCAATTTGATTGCTCTGATGACCTCAGTGATCCCTTTGTCATGCAACCCGCTGACGATGCCGACTTGCTCATCACCATGCAACTGAACCGCCTCCAGCTTCAATCGCTCTGACGCTCGCTGCATTGCCTCAACAGGAGCGTTCACGAATACGCCGATGCGAGTAAGCCCCAGTTCACCCGCTTTGCTTGCAAGATGTGCCGCCGATGTTTCTTCTGGATCAATGAAACGACAGCTAGGCGGATAAAAATTCAAACCAATTGCATCCGCCCCACTC
>CAXGRW010000814.1:0-2586 GCA_964012125.1 uncultured Rhodopirellula sp. | reverse complement strand
CCGAGACCGGGGCTTCCAAGTCACGGGCAACAAATGCTATGCCGGTTTCTCGTTCAACCAGGAGTTCAACTGATCCCACTGATTCAACGACGTCATAATTCCCCTGGTCTGTTCCCGGTACAGTGGCACCGTCCGCAAAAGGATCAGTCAGCATCTCAGAGCCCTGCACACGCTGACGCGTGGCCGACTCACCAGGCTGCACATTGAATGAGACGCCATCATTAAAACTTACAGTGATCACCTCCGGGGATGCATTGTGCGCTGAATAGGTAAGCACATTTTCGTTTTCAAAGACCGCTGAAACAGGATGATCACCGCGGACATGCGAAATGGGTGTCCCCAAATTTCCAAGCACGCTTACCCAGAAGAACGTGTATGCCGGGCTTTGCCCTGCTTCATATTCAGGAGTTTGCTGCTGATAGCGTGTTGTTGCAGCGGCAGGATCGACCAAAGCTTCATACTGCAGAACGATGCCGGGCCAATCATCAGCGGGCCCGCCATTGAGCTGTTCGATCTCTACCAATAAAGCGGCGGAATCTGCTGCCATTTCAGAAAGATAAAGCGAGCCGCCATGGAATGGCAGGAAATTAATCCCCTTGATCAATTCTGGTTCCGCAGAAAACCAGGTTGCGTGAGCGGCACCATCACCCCAGACCATTCCCACCGATTCATGGTCGTAAGATTCCGGGTAAACCGTTCCGTAACGGCCAAACCAATACTCAGCAATCGCCTCAGCCTCAACGCTATAGAGCATTTGTCCCAGTTGGCGAGTTTCGTTATTTCCAATTGCCTCGCCCCAAAGAGTCACTCCGGTAGCAAAATTCATCGCTTCGCTGCTCGATTCCTGATTGTTACCGCTGCTGAATGCACCATGACCTGACGCCCACGAATGCCCAGCCATTGGGCTAAAGCTTCGTAATTCTGGAAACGAGACGCTGCTTGGATCATGTCCTGCTACGTCCGCGATCAGCAAGTCAACCATGTCGCGATTTTCAATAGCCCAAGCGGGGTCGACTAACCCGACTAACGCTGCTGCATGAACAAAGTATCCGTAATGAAAATGATGATCGTTCAGATCACCTGCTGATCCAAAGCTATCAGGGTATCCCTGCAATGTGTTCCACTGAGCGTTGTAGGCAAAGTGTTTGTCCCCTGATTCTCCGGTCGTCCGAAACCAATCGTTAAGTTCATCCTTGATCGCATTCAGAATCCGATCGCGGATTTCAATTTCACCTACCACTTCAGCCATCTGGGCCAATTGCGATAGTTTCAGCATCGCCTTGCCCGACCAATAGGTGTCATAAAATCCGGAGAGATATCTGGCAGGATCACTTGCGTTGTCATCAGCCCGAATCAAATCCGACAACTCGTCTCTTTGCGTCTCATTCAGAACAGGTGGCAGATTGGGCAATACCCCCCGTGCTGGTAAATTGAATTCGACGCTGCCCGTCTTGATCGGGTGCATAGGCCCGCGTGGACTCAAATAGCCTTCACTACTGACCGTTGAAATATCATCCGACAATCGTGACAAGTGTGGATACAACGCAAGAATGGTCTCAGCTGGATTTCCATCCTCGGTGAAATACTCGTACCCCACCCGCAAATTGAATCCGTCGTCGGTTCTTGCATGCTCGAAATGCGTTTGAGCTGGCCGATTCAAAGCAACACTTAAAAATTCCTGCCGAATCTGCGGAGTGTCTTCGGGCAACATTCCCAACACCAGATAGTTGGAATTTGGTGCGAAAACTGCTGGATCACTCAGGAACATCAAACCGCCAGCAACGGCGCGAATTTCCACACTTGGTGGCGCCAGCACAAAAGAAGTTCGACCGTTAACTCTGACAAATGCCTCGTTCCCATCAACCTGTACGAATTCTGGACTTCCTTGTATTCGCACCACGGCGTCACCAACGTCGACATTCGAAAGCCACGCAAAAGGAGAACCTTGGGCGGCAGTCAGCTCCATTTCATTTGTCGTCCCACGCCACACCCCGGTAAATGCCCAATCACTGTAGCTTTTCAATGCGAAATCACTTGCCATCCCTGCGGCAGAAATATCGACCTGCAAATCGTAGCGCTGAGTTGCTTTGGCCTCGCCAGTTGTTGCCCCTGTGCTGAATCCATTAAAGCTCGATGGTGCTCCAAAGAGCAAGCCTCTCGAAGTGGCTTCCAACGTCAAAGGATGGGCATGAAGGGGTGCTGAAAAGGCATTACCAAATGCGGGAAACTGCACCGAACTCCACCAATCCGTGGACGGCACTGGCTGATCAAAACTGGGATCGATCAACGGCGTTAGTGGTGCCCCACTGGAACTGGCAGGAACGCGGGATCCACTGAGTGGACTGGCAGCGATTTGCCCGGCATCAATCAACCGAACCAAGCGACTGTCGTGGTCATCCCCAGAACCTCCCGTCAGCATTGAATCTGACTGCCCGAAATCAGATGCCAACAACATCCTTGCTTCCAACGACTGCAGAAGATTTGACCTGCGTCTTCTTTTTCTTTCACGACGACGTTTTTCTCTTCGTTGGTCAACCTTCATAAGTTCTCCCTCACGTTACGCTGACGAAATTCTTTTCACGCCGG
>CAXGRW010000813.1:0-2590 GCA_964012125.1 uncultured Rhodopirellula sp. | reverse complement strand
TACGCGATCATGCTTGCCATGATTCTCAGCGTCTGTATTGTCGCGGTAGCTTACTTGGCAACCAAAACGGGCGACAGCTTTGATTCCTCATCCGGGTCGATCTCGGGAGCAATGACCAATTAGTTCCTTCAATTGAACGTGTAGCGAGATGAATTCGACTGCTAACAGATCACCAACGCGACGACGTATCCTGATTGACTCGGGCGTTCAGGGCACCCTTGTCCGCCGAACGGCTCTTTACGCGACTGGTACAGCTATCTATCTGCTCGTCATCTTCATTCTCTCAGATACTCTGAGTCATCCGGAGGAACCGGTATCCGAATCACTGCTACATTGCCTTGATGAAGCCATTTTCTGGGTACCAGGGCTGATGTTGCTTGCCCCCCTGTTCGCTTACGATTTGATCAATATCTCAAATCGCTTTGTGGGCCCCATGTTTCGCCTTCGTCGCGAACTGCGAAGACTCGCGAATGGGGAAACTGTAGGCCCCATGTTCTCACGTCAGGGCGACTTCTGGGCAGATGCCTCAGAATCTTTCAATCGCCTCCGCGAAGAACTTATCGAGCTACGAGCATTGACCGCTGAAACGCGTTATCCAGCGGATCTCGTTGATACAGCCGAGTCGAATGCGAGCCCTGCATTGAATCAGACGCCCCCTGAACAATTGACGATGTGTCATCGAAGTGAGACGAGACCATGAAACACGAGGCATCTTGTCCACTAGACCGCCGTGGATTGCACTCGTTTTTTTCAAGTTGACCAGCGACATGCGCCGATCATTCCTTGCCTTTTTGGGCGCAGATTGCTGCGTTAGCTCATTAAGTTTCTGCTATCCACTAAGTTCGCGTTCAGGCTGGTGTCGACTCTTGCGACCCTTTTCTGCATATTATTAAGCTGAATGAGACGTGTTCATTCGGAAAGACGGTCGAATTCGAGAAATTGAACGCGATGAGCACGCCCGACACCATCTCCAACATCACTGCACTCGCTCTCGAGGGCCATCAAACGTGAAGACGCTGTTTCAAGCAATTTCTGGCGGATCCTGCCTCCTTAATCTTGATGCGCAGAGCATGGAAGAGATTATTGAGGCCGCTGTTGAGTTTTTAGTTCAAACAGGTCGGCTGCCAGAACGCCAGCAAGAAGAAGTGATTGATGGGGTACTGGAACGGGAAAAGATGGTTCCCACAGTCATCGGTCACGCCTGCGCTGTCCCACACTTCTACAGTGAGTCGATCACAGAACCTGCCATGGTATTCGTGCGTTTGCGGCACGGCGCGAACCTGGGTGCCCCAGATGGCATTGCGACACGCTTCATTTTCCTGCTGATTGGTTCGGAACAGCAGACGCTACAGCATCTGGATACGCTCTCGTCAATCGCACGATTGATGTCCGACAATGTCTTTCACTTTGAGCTGACCTACGCAAAAACACAACAGGATGTAGCAGACGCCATTGAACGGCACAGCAATCGAAATGTGCTGGCTGCGCCTCCAAAGCCCCGAGAAGTTTCGGATGGCCTGAAATCTGCTCCCCGTCCATTTGCAGGAATCAAGGCAGATATCAAACGCCGACTTCCTCATTACCTCGCTGACTTCAAGGATGGTTTGCGAGCCAAGAGCATTGCGTCAATCGTGTTCATGTTTTTTGCCTGTCTCGCTCCTGCCATCACTTTTGGCGGGTTACTGGGTGACAACACAAACGGTGCGATTGGTACTCAGGAGATGCTGATTTCAACAGCCGTTTGTGGTGTGGTGTACGCGTTGGTCGCTGGACAACCGCTGATCATTCTCGGCGGCATCGGGCCCATGCTAATTTTTACGATCATTCTCTACCAGCTCTGCGAGGATCTGGACCAAGGGCACAACTTTCTTGGGATTTACGGTTGGGTAGGAATTTGGACTGCCTGTCTGACCTGTTTGCTGGCTATAGGCAATGCCAGCAACTTGATGAAATACTTCACGCGATTCACCGATGAAATTTTCTCAGCGTTGATGTCACTGATTTTCATTTACAAAGCAGTGGAAGGCATCATCGAAACTTTTGAAAACCCTGGCAGCGGAGGAACCGAGAAAGCACTCTTGGCACTGATACTGGCGATTGGAACTTTTTATATCGCCATGTCACTCGCTCGATTCAGAAGCAGCATCTATCTGTTTCCTTGGATGCGTGAATTCCTCGCCGACTTCGGTCCGTCAATCGCGTTGGCTTGTATGATCGGAGTAGCGTGGTGGCTTGGTGACGCAAGTACCGTCGACACGCTGTCAGTAGGTGGTGCCAGCGAGACAACGAAAGAGGGCGGATCATGGTTCGTGAATCTTGGGCAAGTGCCGCCCTCCCTGAAATTGATAGCCATCGGACCGGCAATTCTCGCAACCGTTCTGATTTTCCTCTCCCAAAACATTACCGCCAGACTGGTCAACAGCCCAGGCAATCACTTGGTAAAAGGAGAGTCTTACCACTGGGACCTCGCCGTCATTGGAGGCCTCGTCGGGCTTTGCTCGCTGTTCGGATGGCCTTGGATGGTTGCGGCAACCGTACGATCACTGGCACACGTACGTTCTCTCGCAATTACGGAAGAGGTTGTGGGTCA
>CAXGRW010000812.1:0-2599 GCA_964012125.1 uncultured Rhodopirellula sp. | reverse complement strand
TCTCAAACGTGCTTTTCGCTGGGCAGGCCTTCCGCTCAGAAGGTTGGATGGTCACACCGCTGAGACCCGATTGAGGTTCCCGCTATGCACTTCCACGACAGTGCATGATCACGTGCCGCATCCGCGAATTCGCTTGACCGCGAACCTTCACCAAACGTCACGTTACAAAGACGTTACGGCTCGACAGGTCCACGACACCTAGAATTTCATAACCGGGTTGAGCACATCGGCGACACCGGTTCAATGAACATGGGAGTCTGCAATGAGAATGCGTGTTTGGCTATGGTCTTGGGTCATGATACTTCCTCTGCTCTTGGAAGAACCTGCTGTAATTGTCTCGGGGAATAATGAAATTTCCGCGGAGCAAGCAAATAAATTAGCAGCTAGGCTCTCACACATCACCGCATGTGAAACCCCAACCCCAGAACAACTTGAGGACGTCGCGCGTGTGACGAGACAACTCAGAGCGTTGGGCCCGACTGGCTTAGCTGCCATCATCAAAGCATGGAAAACGGCATCGCTCAGGGGAACTGATCAACTTCAACTGAATCGGATTGATCGACAGCTTGACCTCATCGCAGGCCAGAAACAGGCACGTGCCTGCAATCTATATTGGTACAAGTCATTCGCAGTCGCCAGAGCAAAATCAATTGAACTCAAGCGGCCCATTATCAGCCTTCGCTTGCTGGGGCACCTTGACGAAGATTTAAGTTGTGCAAATAGCCGTTTCTTCAGACGTATCCTCTACACCAATCCTCAGCTTGCAGACTTACTTCGGCAGCAGTTTATTCTGCACTGGGAACCGGTACGCGATGTTCCTGTCGCGACCATTGATTTTGGCAACGGGAGAAAACTGCAACAGCCAATCATTGGAAACAGTGTGCACCTAGCCGTCAGCGGGGAAGGGCGAGTCATTGATGCACTACCAGGTCTAGTCACCCCGACTGAGTTCATGCATTGGGCGAACTCGATACTTGAACTTCACAACATGTGTTTATCACTGTCGGCTACTGACTTTCAGCAACATTTACAGCTCTGGCACAGGAATCGAGCACAGCAAAGACGCCAGCAAAGTGACCTGACCATTCGCGTCGACCAGAAAGTGAGTGATTTGAATCCACTCGATCCTCGTTGGAAAGTAGCTGCGAAGCAAATGCAACTGACAGCCAAACGCTTAGCAGCACTTCCACTAGAAAAGGCCACCCCCACCGCGGCAGCAGCGATGAGAACGGCCCCTCTGAAGATGGCGGCAGAACTGCCCCTGTTTCGAATGGTAGATTCATTGGCCCCACGAACTGAAGAGGACTCGTTCTTCAATCTCTACGGTCTCCAGCCCAAACTGGATGATTGGTACGCCGGTGATTTAACAACAGGAGATTACGAAAAACTTACCGACCGAATCTATGAACAACTATTTTTGATGCCATTGGATGATCCATGGTTGGGCTTATCACCAGCAGATCGCTCCTTCGCACTGGATCAAAGAGGACAAGCAAGTAGCGAACGACCAAACCCTCCTGTAACGGGATTTTTTAAAGCATCAGCCCACTAGAAAAAGATATAACCAAAGCGTTCCATCTCAAGGTAAGCAACATGGCAGCTCCGGGCATTCTCACAATCGAAGACGATCCCGCAATCCGACGTGGAATCGTTGACGCACTCAAAGCCACTGGCCACATTGTCTGGCAAGCGGAGCGGGCTGACACTGGAATCGAGATGGCGATCGGTAAACCCTGCGATTTGGTACTCCTCGACTTGGTATTACCCGGAGGACATGGATTAGAGGTTTTGACTGAAATTCGTTTACAAAAGCCGACGCTTCCAGTCATTATCCTAACTGCTAAGGGTGAAGAGCAAGATCGCATCAAGGGACTGCGTTTGGGCGCTGATGACTATGTGGTCAAGCCGTTCAGTGTCGATGAACTTCTCGCACGAGTAGAAGCTGTCCTACGACGCTCGCCAGCAAGATCAGCACAGAATCCTTCACTGACACTTCCAAATGGAGAAATCAACTGGAGCAGTCGTGAACTCACATCCAAGACGGGTTTGAATCAGGTACTGTCCGAACGGGAATGCGATCTATTGAATTACCTCAGCAAAAATCCAGACAGAGCGATTGATCGCAACGAACTGCTGCAAGGTGTCTGGCAAATTGATTCAAAAGGGGTAACTACCCGAACGGTCGACATGCACATTGCACGATTGAGAGAAAAGCTTAGCCATGTTTGCGGCGAGAAAGAAGCGATCAAGACTGTTCGTGGAAAAGGTTACATGATTGAATCAGAACTGGTCAAAACACGATGATAATCAAACACTTCACCGGTCGCAGACTGTCACACCCCACCACCATTTGGGTCCTTTTCGCACTAATCCTGACTTGCATCACTATTGGACTCATCAGTCTTTCAGAGCATGCTCTACGCCTAAATCGTGAACGCCAAAAAAGTCAGGCACGCGAACGAGTGCAACAAGATACCGTGGTCGCTTTATGGCGACTCGATTCTCGTTTAGCTCCTTTCATTGCAACGCTGCTTGACCCACTCAATGACCAAGACGCCTCGGACTCTACGAACCTTTTTGTGAAAGAGCGTTTCACTAT
>CAXGRW010000811.1:0-2600 GCA_964012125.1 uncultured Rhodopirellula sp. | reverse complement strand
AATTGAAATTTATCCAGCATGTAGGGAATGCTGACCAACGGACTTGCAAAACTGGAAACCACTCCCGTTGCCGCCATCTCAGCCGTCGCGATCGACCCCAAGTCATCCCCGACATACCATGCTGCAAATGAGATAAACAGAAATGCGAGTATTTTTCCGATGTGCGGAAACGGATATGCAAGTGGCACCAGAATACGAGCAGTTGAATCTTCAATGCTGTTTCTGGTATGACCATCAAGATGCAACAGTTCTTCCGTATGCTCTGAAATTTGCGGCAAAACGACAAGAGTTTTCCGGTTGCGATGGCGGTCAACATCGGCTCGTGCGGTGCAGATTCAAATCACGATAACGGACATGAGTCAGCGAAGTTACCATCAGCGGCAAGGCTCCGAAGGTGGCCACAATGCTGGCGACAACGAAGATCAGCAGGTAAGCCTGCAAGCGGGAAAATTCGTCAAAGTGCATCGTCCCCACCGCAGCCGCTGTCAATGCAAATAACCCGAGCGGGGCGATCCGCATCAGAAACAGATTGACTCGACTGATTCCACCGGAACATAGGTCCTGGAAGTCCAGTACGGCTCTTTCTCAGGTGTCAACATCAACGCCGCACCAAAGAATAAACCGAATACTACAACAGCGGGCACATACTCGTTGGTTAATGACCGGAACACATGGGTTGGCATGAACGTCGTCACAAAGTCCTGTTGCTGCACCAACAACGCGTCATGCTCAGGACTAAACGATGAGGCTCCAGTGATTGGCGGCAAAACAAGCGAAACAATCACGATCAGCAAGATTGCAAGAACCCAAAACGCAAGCAGCACCGAAGCGGCAACGAGCCCCAGTTTCTTCGCCTGTGCAGGATCAAGACGCCCCAGCCTTGAAACCAACGAAAGCAGAAAACTGGGCAGAATTGTTATCTGCAACAGTCCAACATAAGCCTGTCTAAGCACCTTCAACTGGCCACAGCAATCACCAAAAAGCAACCCGCAGATCACACATCAAGAGACCTGATGCAATCCACAGACCAAGCGTAAAACGCTTCCGCGATACCGCCCGAGTGCCCATTGAATCTTTTCCCCGATCCAACTCAGCAGTCGGTCACCATGCCTGATTCAAACTCACATCCCCAATAGAATAGGATTCTACCGATCGCCCCGTGGTTTACGGTCTGCTACATAATGCACCAAACCGCCAACCGGTGAAACGCAGACCAACACATACTCACCGAAAAAGACAATGAACTGCCAGCGATAAGTCAAGGAAAGAATCGTCTCCCCCGAACTGAGATGAACTGATTATCATGGCGAGTGACAAGAATATGAATCACCCCTTGGTCGATGAATCCCCAGGGCAACACGAGAGAGACTGTCGGTGAACACGAGCGAAAACAGCCTGCAAGAACGCTCTGCTGCAATTTTGGTGATCCTGTCGTTTGTCAGCTTGGTCATCAGCTACATGACTTCCATCTTCGTGGCTCGAAGCCTTGGTCCCGCGGGCTTTGAGTCTTACGTTGTTGCAATCGCCACGCTGACCCTGCTATCAACACTTTCGGAATCAGGAGCAGGAAAGGCAGCGATTCAAATTCTGCCGGTCTATCAAGCATCGGCCAAATGGCACCTCATATCCGGCTATCGGCGATTTTCCATTCAATTGGTTTTGCTTGTCAGTTGTGCCATGGGACTTTTGGTACTGCTAGGAGACATGAACCAACAGCGTCCCACCGAGGACCATGCAATTCTGATTGCGGCCCTGTTTCTGCCCGCCGCCGCCTTGTCAGGTGTTTTCATTGACTTCCTGATGGCAATTCGAGCTCCCCTTTTTGGCGCAACCATTGCAAGACTGGTGATCCCCGCAACCACGCTGACCCTGATGATGCTAGGCATGCATTTTATGGGATCATTTACTGCCCCTTGGGCTGTTGCATGTTTTGGCTTCGGGTCCGTGCTGGGGGCCACTCTTGCAGGAATCGCCTATCGGAAACGATCGTCAGTTGAGTTACTAGATGCAACACCTGAACCTGACCGCCCCTATTGGATCCGCGAGTGCCTGACGTACCTCGCGTTGGCAACATTTGCATCGTGGATCTTTCGTTCCAGCGTGATTGCTCTCGATCTTCTTTCACTGACCCCCGAAGATATCGCAAGCTTCGCGGCAGCAGCCGAGACGGGCGGTCTTATCTTGTTACTTTCCAAGTCGACAGACAAGTACTTCCAACCCTACCTTGCGGTCTTTATTGAACGCCATGCATGGTCCGAAGGCATTGCCATGCGAAAACGAAGGCTGCTTTGGGTCGGTGCAACTTGCACGGTATTCCTCGGTACCATTTTGTTGGCGGGCAAGACGATCCTGCGTTTGTACGGCAACTCGTTTGTCAGCGGTTATCCAGCACTGGTACTCATCGCAACAGGCTGCTGTTTTTGGAGCATGTTTTCGCTCGCGCCTGCCTATCTGAAGTTCAGTGGTTTGAATCGACTCGTGCTGATCGTCACCGCAACTGCCGCACTCGCGATGATCACACTGACACTGTTACTAGGCTACTGGTGGGGTACAACGGGAGCAGGGCTCGCGTTTTTCCTGGTGCTGACCAGCACTTCATC
>CAXGRW010000810.1:0-2603 GCA_964012125.1 uncultured Rhodopirellula sp. | reverse complement strand
CTGACGTAGAACGCGACACATGGCTGATCCTTTCCGGTGCAGGAATAACCACATTCAGCGCACTCACGGGAATGATTGTTGGCTGTTTTGTGAAACCCACCGTCGCTTACGTCCCGAATGCTGAAGAAGCGAGATAGGTCGCTGCAAAGCTCAATCCGAGACTGCTGCTGACGTCGCGGATAGACCCTCTCTCATCGCAGGCATTTCGTTTGCGACTCTGCGCCAACCCTGCACCCAACTACCTGGCTGCGCACACTTGTTCTAATGATTCCGTCCTGAGTACATCGCTCCTGCCATGAGCGTTAAATAAACAGTCCACAGGCCCACAAGTATCCCCCAATCAGCAGGCTGGCCAAATGCGCCACGCGGCATCACGTACAGCAGCACGATGACGCAATCGATGAGTGCAAGCAAAACTAATCCGAGTGACAACGCCGCAAACTGACAACGGCGAACTTGCGCGCTGCAAAGATTGCCGGTAATCAATCGCCGCCCCAATGAAAACCGGATCAAGCACCCCATCACAGGCAACAACACAGCCAAGATTTCAATGACACCGCGTCGATTCGGAACAACCAAAGCCACAAACCACGGCGTCAACCAGACGGCCAGCGGCAACAACCCATCGTAAGTGATTACGCGTGCCGACCAAGTTC
Organism: uncultured Rhodopirellula sp.; assembly: GCA_964012125.1. Classification (GTDB taxonomy): domain Bacteria; phylum Planctomycetota; class Planctomycetia; order Pirellulales; family Pirellulaceae; genus Rubripirellula. Next base: position 1,947 of record CAXGRW010000810.1, on the reverse strand, counting down.
TGAACATTCTTGCCTACTCCCAACCGCATACTCAGGCAACCAATACTGGCCTCGTCTAACACCTTGCTGCAGCGGGCTACCCCCCGGCCTGCGTCAGGTACACGCCGCATTGCCCACCACGTGCAAATTGAACCGTTTCTCAAGCACCTGTGAACTTTTTCAACCACTGCGTTGCTGGCCCCATGTCGTCTGATTCGCCAGCTGCAGCGAGATAGCCATCAGGCCGAATGATCATCCATCCACTTGATCCAAACTCAAGCTTTAGCGACGCATCACGATCCAGGAATCCAACAGGGACGCGAGTGTTCAGTGGGTCAGCGTGACCCTTTGATTCCTCGTTCGGTTGATCTGCAACCCTCAACACAACCGTTGCAAACGATTGATCCTCATGGCACATGCCCTGCCCCCAAGACTCAAACGTACGGGCGTCGTTAGAATTTAAGACCAGCAGCACAGCTCTGCCCCCAGAAAGAAGCCGATAGAGAGTTTGAGATTGCTGCCGAGCATCTGTCCACTGGACATTTGGTATCCGATCACCACACCTGAGGGCGCCCCGGTTCTGCCGCGTATCAGTACCGTTGATCCCGCTACTTCGATAAGCCACCGTGTACTCTGCAAGATTTTGCCTGATCTTGTCTTGAACCCAATCGAAGTGCAGCGCAATTTTGGCGACGGCGTTCCTTACACTTTGCAATACACGTGACTCCGTCGTTGCAAGCCGCGTCATGTGTGAGGTTGCCCGTACGACCCTTGCCCCCACTTCGCTGCGTTCATCTGAATAACTGTCAAGCAATTTATTGTTGCCCACACCTCGGATCTTCCATGCAATTTTCCATGCAAGATTGCAAGCGTCCTGAATTCCCGTATTCATGCCTTGGCCGCCTGCTGGACTGTGCACATGTGCGGCATCCCCAGCAACAAACACCCGCCCCACAGAATAATCCTCAACCTTACGTTCATTGACTCGAAACTCGGCGAGCCAAGTCGGGTTGCTCGCTTTCACACCCACAGCTCCCCGCTCGCTCAGGTACTGCTGAATTTCGGGAAGAGTGGGATCGCGTCTTGGCGAGTCCGGATTCCCCAAGGGCTCTTCTGCGACAACACGCCAAACATTTTCACCAAAATGGAACAGAAGCAGGATTCCTGACCTGCTCCACAACGAGGCGACATCAGCTTCTGGCACATCCCCCGACAACTCCACGTCTGCCAGAACCCAACGAAGCCCATCTTTCCTTCCCGGAAACTCGAGTTCCAAGCCGTGCCGCACAACGCTGTGTGCCCCATCACAACCCACCAGATAATTTGCAACCACCGTGCGTTGCCTACCCTCTGCATCCGCTAGCACACAGGTCACATCATCACTGGATTGCACGAACGACAACAACTCCGTTGCACGTTGGACTTCCCCCCCGCAGTCACTCAGATGATCTTCCAGAATTTTCTCGGTAAGACTTTGTGGGATGAGAACCCCAGTCCCGAATTCGCTGTCCTTTGTTGCAAAGTCGATTTCCGCAAACTGAACTCCCTCTTCATAAAACTTCGCTTTACGAACAGGACGGCCATGCTCCAAAAACGAATTAGCATTCATGCAAGTGTCCAGCAGTTCGAGGGAGCGACCCCACACCACTAGCGCCTTGGACTTATCTGACCGACTTCGGTTCTTATCAACGACCTGACAAGAAACTCCCATCCTTTGCAATTGGGCTGCAAGACTCAACCCGACAGGGCCGGCACCACAAATCAAAACATCTGTTCGCACTACCATCAGACTCTCCACGGGGCCAGTTTCCGCCTGAAAACAGGAGCAATCGATCCGCCACGGCACCAACGTACCAAAAGCTAGCCCTCACTGAAAATAAAGGCGTGACGTTGCAAATACAAAAACGAAAACGACCACAACCCCAAGAGGCCCGCGTGACACAGCCAAAGTCGACACCGGGCGTTCAA
>CAXGRW010000809.1:0-2603 GCA_964012125.1 uncultured Rhodopirellula sp. | reverse complement strand
TGAGGGCCAAGGTGATGCTGCCGTGGTGACCTTCGTCAAACCATGGAGCCTCGTTAAGCTGGTCAGACAAAAGATCTGATGGTACCCGTCACCGGGTCGAACCCGTGCCGAAAGATCATCACTGTGCCCATAAGGGAACTGCAAAAATAATGAACATGGCCACAAATCGACCATGGTCGCCGCAACAAAGCGCATCCCTTTATGAAATTGATCGCTGGAGCGACGGCTATTTCAACATCTCCGACGAGGGAACGATCACGGTTTCGCCGACGCGGAAGGCAGAGGAAGGAGTCGATTTGAAGCAGTTGGTCGACCGTTTGAAGCAGCGGGGCCTGGACCTGCCAATTCTGATCAGATTCAACGGGATCTTGGGAGATCGCCTGAAAACTCTAAGCCATTGCTTTCAAAAAGCCATCGACGACCACGATTATAAAAACGGCTATCGCTGCATTTATCCAATCAAGGTCAATCAACAACGCGATGTCGTTCAGCAGATCATCCAACATGGGCAACAATTTGGATCGGGGGTGGAAGCTGGCAGCAAGCCGGAACTGCTGGCGGTGGTCGCAATGACTGATGCGGACACTCCGATCATTTGCAATGGTTTTAAAGATGCTGAGTTCATACGCATGGCTCTGCTCGCCCAACGACTGGGTCGCACGGTTATTCCTGTCGTGGAAAAGGTCAGCGAACTCGACTTGATCCTCAAAATTTCTGAAGAGCTTGGCGTTCGACCGACGCTGGGCATGCGAGTCAAGCTTGCTACCCGGGGTTCTGGCAGATGGCAGGCCAGCGGAGGCTACCGCAGCAAGTTTGGCTTGACGGTAGCAGAGATGCTCACCCAACTGAATCGACTGATTGACCATGGAATGGGCAATTGTTTCCAGTTACTGCACTTTCATGTGGGCAGCCAAGTGGGCAACATTCGTCAGCTCAAGGCTGCGATCATGGAAGCTTCTCGGATTTACGTAGACCTGCATCGACGAGGAGCCGGGCTAAAGTACCTTGATGTGGGCGGTGGTCTTGGTGTCGACTATGACGGCTCGCAAAGTGATACCGATTCGAGCATGAATTACACGGTGCAGGAGTACGCCAACGACGTTGTCTTCCACGTCCAAACCGTCTGTGACGAGGCAGCAGTGCCGCACCCACAACTGATATCTGAGAGTGGCCGGGCCATCGCTGCCCATCACAGCGTGCTTGTCGTTGAAACACTGGGCGTCACATCTCAGGGAAATGTCCAAGCGGTTCCGATACAGGTGCCCGAGCACTACGAGCAGCCTGTCCTCGACCTGTGGATGACATTCCGCGATTTAACAAACGACAACATTCGAGAATCCTACCATGATGCGCAGCTTGCCCTCGACATGTGCATGAGTCTGTTCAGCGGAGGATACTTACCACTGGAACAACGAGTCACGGCAGAGGATTTGTTCTTCTCAATTTGCCATCGCATTCGCGACATGGCAAACGCTTCGGGCGAAGTCCACGAGGACTTTAAGGAACTCGACCGAATGCTGTCAGACATTTACTTTGTCAACTTCTCCTTGTTTCAATCCATTCCAGACTCATGGGCAATCAACCAACTCTTTCCCGTGCTGCCAGTACATCGGCTTGACGAGGAACCGACGCGACACGCCGTGCTGGGAGACATCACATGCGACAGCGATGGAAAAGTTGACCGCTTCATCAACGGCGGCAAACAAAAACGAACCCTGCTGCTGCACGACCTTCGCCCTCATGAACCGTATCAATTAGCTGTGTTCATGGTCGGTGCCTACCAAGAAATCCTGGGCGACCTTCACAATTTATTCGGCGATACCCATGCGGTTCATGTCGATGTCCACGACGGCAACGCAAAAGTGCAGTCGATTGTCAAAGGAGACACCGTTCGCGAGGTCCTGGGCTACGTTCAGTACGAAGGTCGTGAACTGGTCGACAAACTGCAGGAGGCTGTTGAGGATGCAGTGCAACACGGCCACATCAACAACGAACAAGCTGGCGATACCGTCTCCTTTTATGAACAAGCGTTGGAACATTACACATATCTGTCCAGTCGCGACGAATGATCACAACAAGCTGACAATCAGGCGGCAAAAAAAAACGATACCCTCCCCCGACCTGTGAACCCTGACCAATGAACCTGTGCAGACAGGTGAGCAAACTGAGGCGATCGCGTGAATCTCTCTGGCAACGATTTCGCCGACGCACACGTCAACAACACGGTCGCCTCAACAACACGGTCGCCGAAGCAGAAGTGACAGTACTGGCTTGCCTGTGCTCGCTGGTGCAAGGTTCACATAAAAAAAGGTGCCACTACGCCCTGGGAATTGAGATTGCAGCTAATGGACGGGGAAAATGTGATATGAGGTGGTACTGGCGAGACACCGACCAGAATCGTCTAGATCACGCAAAAACTCGTTGTCATCACCTAAATCCCGCCACATTGCTCTACAAAAAACTGCTCGCGTCTCGCGGATGCTGGTCGCCTATGGCTCGCCTGCTACCATAGAGAGAGTAGAGCGGTGCTTTTCCCCCATGAAATCCGGTGCAAAAGCCTCCGTTCTCAAAGCGTGTCCAAGAATGAATAAAGAAGTGGTCGC
>CAXGRW010000808.1:0-2605 GCA_964012125.1 uncultured Rhodopirellula sp. | reverse complement strand
TCAAAACTCTCGTAAGGGTGCAGCAGCAGGATGTCTCCGCGACTGATCGATGAAAACATGTTTTCGGAGGGATCAATCCTCGGTATGCGTTGGGGTGGCCAAGCATCATTTCGTAATGCATCGAAGCCCTCTAGACCGTGAAGGGTGAAGAGATAGCTGAGGTCCAGCGGGCCGGAAATTGGGTACAAATCCTGACCCCGAACTTGCATTCTTTCTGACAGAAAGGCCAGCATTGCATCACTTGCATCGTGGCTGTATTCAAGTCGTGTTACACGGGATTGGCGTCGGCTCTCTAACACTTCTTCCATGCCGACCATCAGGTCAGCGGCGGCGTCTTCCTGTAACTCGATGTCAGCGTTTCGAGTGATTCGAAATGCAACGCACTCAACTATTTCACGACCGGGGAAAAAATCACTGATGAAGTGCTTGATCAGGTCCTCCAGTAACACGTAGGAGTGTCCTCTGTCGGAAGGCATCAGCACGACCCGTGGCACGGTTCTTCCCAGTGGGATGACGGCGAAATCCCAAGGGCTTGCATTGGCATCGTCACCAGACTTTTTGTCGGCTTTCAAGCGAATGCAAAGATGGACTCCTAAGCCTTGTAGCAAAGGAAATGGGCGTTCCTCAAATATTGCTTGCGGAGAAATCACTGCGAGGACGTCGTTTCGGAAACGACGTTCGGCAGTATCCTGACAGCGATCAGAGCAGTCGTTTAAATCGATCCGGTGGATGTCATGTTCGGCCAACAATGGTTCAAGGGAGTCAGACAGTGTCTTGTATTGACGCTTCGTGAAAACTTCACACCGGTGTGCTACGGCAAGTAACTGTTCACCCACCGTCAAACCTGAGGCATCTCGTACCATGCTGTTTCGCCGGTACTGCATCTGCAAGCTGCCTACTCGCACCATCATGAATTCGTCAAGGTTCGAACTGCTGATGGCCAGAAATTTTGCTCTCTCGAGAAGAGGTAGTGACGGATCAGCAGCCTGGTCGAGTACGCGTTCGTTGAATTCGAGCCAACTGAGTTCCCGATTGATGAATCGATCCGCAGGCAACTCTTCAAAATTGTCGGAGGCGTATTTCTGGCTCGCTGCTTGGTTTGATTTCACCGGACAATCCGTTTAGGGAGAGAGGGTCTCAAAAGAATGTGGTTTGTCAACTATCATCGGTGGATATGAAAGGTCGTGTTACCATAGGTGCAACTTCGATGCTTCCTACAATGAGCTTGCCCACACAGAATACTCGACAGAGTGTGTTTTCGATAAGATCCAACAATCGTACAGAATTTGTTTCTGAGAGTTTTCTATGATGTTTTTTAGATATTTGGTCTATTTCCTTATTCTGGTTGGATCTTTCGTGAGTTCGGTTTCCAACCTGATGGCTTGGGAAGATGAGGAGCGACAGGTTCGAAAGACCACGGCAGAATTAGCACCCGCAAAAACAGCGGTTGCCAAATTCAACGTGGATTTCAGGGTTACGATCAAGGCACCTGGAAAGACAAAGCAGCTATGTGTTTGGGTACCGCTGCCACCTTCCACTGAAAATCAGATGGTGTGGGATCGTAAGTTCCAGACGTTTCCGCGAGAGCATCAACCGCAACTCACGCGAGAGCCTACCTTTGGCAACGAGTTTGCCTACTTTGAAATCAACTCACCCGACGGTCCGTTGGAGATACAGCACAAGTTTAAGGCAGAGATCGCGCAACTTGATTGGGGCGTTGACTATTCCAAAGTTGCAAACACAGTCTCGTGGCCTCAGGCATTCGAGGTATTTCAGACACCAGATGTGCGTTCGGAGCGTGCAAAGGACTACACAGAGGTTGTGGAGCAGATTCAGTCAGTTTCTGATGCCAAGTCGAAGCAGTTCATGAAGGCAATCGAGTGGGTCGACGAGAATTTGACTTATGACTCTGCTAATGCTTCGCTCACAGCAGATCCAGCTCATGGTTTGATCCACCGTCGAGGACACTGTAGCGATTACCACGGCCTATGCGGCACATTCGCTCGTGAGATTGGTTATCCATCTCGAGTACTTTACGGACTTCAGATGTTCGATAAAGGATCACCCTCACACTGCAAACTTGAGGTTTTCATGCCGCCCTATGGCTGGGTCTCGTATGACCTGAGTGAAACGCAGAAACTTGCGATTAAGGTCAGCAAGGACGACAAGCTTTTGCCTGTGCAACGCAAGAAAACAGCCGACTTCGTTCGCCAGCGTACTTTAAATGGATTTCGCGAAAACACCTGGCTGCTGGTTACCCGCGGCGAGAATTATCCCCTCAAACCAGCCGCATCAAATCCTGTCTCGATTGTTCGCACAATCTATGCCGAAGCCGATGGAATACCATTGAAGGAAGGAGCTGCGGCCGAGGCGGGAACTTGGTTGACGATGCAACATGTGGTTGAGGTAGGTGACAACAGTCGTCGTTTTACGACCTTGAAAAATCAATGACGACGACCAGCCAAGCCCCGAGTCAGGCGTTCCAAGATCATGCGATAGGTCGCAGTGCTGTTACCGCCCGCATTTTCATTGCATCCAGCTCCGGAACCTCTGGGGTGCTCAATTCCGCAGATGTTTTCTCGGTGGCTGGCTCGCTGTCGGATGC